>JBEIRK010000015.1:0-30225 GCA_040376005.1 Flavobacteriales bacterium | reverse complement strand
GCCTCACAGGTAGCTTTATCAAGTTTTAATGAAGGTTCGGAAAAGTGCTGCAGTTGCATACCCAGTAAGGCATTCTCCAAATCAGCGTCCCATTCTTGCTTTTTAAGCAATAAAGAATCTGGCAATTCTAAATATCCATGAAGTCTTAACCTGCGCGTCAAGGAACGAATCTGCAAACTGCTGAGACTTTTCATGTTCTTTGTCAAAACAAGCTTTGGAATCGCAGCCGTATCTTTAAGACGTAGGATCCTTTCGTATTCCTTTTGCAGATTTACGTAGGGGAAAAAGGATGGCCAGCAAGAATTCAGGGCCTTACTGATGGTATCTGATCCGGGCAAACTGCGAAGGTTACCACACTTGCGTCTTGGGAGTTTATCCAAACTGCCAGTGTATTCGGGGTGAAAACGGCCACAACTCAAATCGTGATATAAGCCCATACTTGCATCGGCTGTTAACAATAAAAGCATTGCCACACTGTCCATTGGTATTTTATCAGCAGTATCCCAACGGCCTGTCCTGATGCGTTTCTCGCAAAACTCGATATATTTCTGATGATAGTAATTGGGGTCTAATCCATGGGATTGGGTGCGAAGTGCCAATCGCTGAATATGGCTCAATAGCACACCTTTATTGGCGGTAAGGTCTTCTAGCCAAGAAATTGTAAATTCCGAATTATGGAAAATCTGTTTTACCGTATCTCCAAAATTCAATTCGTATGTATTGAGTGTTCCTGAATCGGAGATTTTTTTCAAATGGCGCTGAACAGATGATTTCAGTGCTTCGGCATTGATGTTCTCCATAAAGCCTACGCTAATGGCATTCTCAATCTGGGTTCTATTGCAGGCAGAAAAAACAAATCCGAAGAGCACTGCCGCAGCAAGTACAAAAATGGGTTTGATTTTCCGTTGCATTGATGCGAAATTACGAATTAGATTGGTTTGCGCTATATTCTGAAGATTTGACTTCTGGTTTTTTTGAAATAATTCCTAGCCCTAAAAAGGTGATTGCTGCATTTACTAGGAGCAATTCGAAACCAAATTTATACCCGCCAAAAAGGTCAACGCTATTCTTTGCGAGGAACCAGCAGATGATGGGAGAAAGTATGCACGGTAACCAAGCCAGCGTATCATTTAGTTTGCGTTTGGTAAGCATGCCAAACGTAAATAGTCCCAAGAGTGGTCCGTAAGTATAGGTAGCTGCAGTAAACAGGTTTCGCACTACGGCATCATTATTAATGGCCTTGAAAACAACAATTACAGCCAGTAAAACAACGGCAAAGGATAAATGTACCCATTGTCTGCTGCGTTTTATATCAGATGCATCCTTATCTTTTTTGTCCTGTAATTTTAGAAAATCAAAACAAAACACGGTGGTTAATGAGGTAAGCGCACCGTCCGCACTTGGATAAGCCGCACTGATGAGCCCAATTAAAAAAATAAGACCAGGAATTAAACCCAGCGCTTTTAACGCAATGCTTGGAAAAAGAGCATCTGTATTTTTAGGATTTATAGCCATTCCATGTTTGCCTGCATAGTAAACCAACATAGCACCAAGCACTAGGAATAGGAAATTCACAAACACCAGCACGGTGGTAAATGAAATCATATTTTTCTGCGCCTCTTTTAGGTTTTTGCAACTTAAGTTTTTCTGCATCATTTCTTGATCCAGGCCTGTCATAGCAATAGCAACAGCGGCTCCACCTAGGAAATCTTTCCAGAAGAAATCCTTGTCTGTTATACTCCAGTTAAAAATGGTAGTGTGCTTGCTTACATTTAGAATACCGCTTATTCCTGATGTATGCTCACCTGCACTCAACCACACCGTATATACCAATGCGAGCAACATAAAAGTGGTTTGCAAGGTATCGGTCCAAATAATGGTTTTGACGCCTCCTTTGAAGGTATAAAGCAGAATTAACACCATAAATACGGAAACAGTAACAAGAAAAGGAACACCAAATGCATCGAAAATAAACTCTTGCAATACATTAATAACGATGAACATTCTAAACGCTGCACCAATAATTCTACTTAAAAGAAAAAATGCACTGCCTGTCCTATGGCTTACAGCGCCAAATCTTTCACCTAGGTATGCATATATAGAGGTAAGCTGCATCTTGTAATAAACAGGCATGAGCACAAAAGCAATAACAGCATAACCAACAACGTAACCCATTACCACTTGGAAATAGGTAAAGTTTTTGTTGAATACATCACCGGGAACACTCATAAATGTTACACCACTCAAACTGGCTCCAATCATACCATAGGCCACCAAACCCCAATGAGAGGATCGAGACCCAATAAAATAGTCGTGATTGCTGGCTTTACGGCTGGTGAACCACACCACAGCAAAAAGCAACAAGCTGTAGGCTGTAAATACTAATGCTAATAATTCGGCAGACATGAATACGCAAACTACGTGTAGCGAGTAAAACCTACAAGCCTTTATTTTCCACCTGATCTATTTGTTCAATCCCAGCACCTTATCCAGTTCTTTCATGGATTTAATAGGCGAAGGAAATTCTATAAGCGAAACATATACAAAACTGTTGTTGGTAACATTGCGGGCTGCAAAGTCTGTGGCAGTTAAATAATAGACCCTATCTTTAAAATCGGTACATGCGATATACAGCAAGTTCTTAGGATTAAAAGTCAAGGTATAATTCTCTGCATTCTCCATAGATATCATGGAATACGGATTCTTTTGAGCAATCCATACCTTTTTAATATCCAAAGGAATACCATCCTTATCTGTAAATCGGGTAGTAATTTTGAATGTATCCAACCAATAGGTCGGTGCAGCCCAGGTAAAAACACCCATACTGCGAATTTTAAACTCAGAAACCTGTTGAAATTTATTTGCTGTTGACGATGAAAACAAGTTCGCCCTAGCCTGCACTATACCACCGCTGTGTTTGGATGAAACATATGCTGTAAATGCATTTTCTTTAGCTGTTCGTGCCGCGAGATACTTTTGGTATCTGCGAATAAATTCTGCTCTAGCTGCTTTTGCTTTCGCTGAACCTTTTTTAAACCGTGCATCGGGTGCTGCGATGCTCAGGCGGATTATTCCTGATTCCGAACGCAAATCCAAGTAATACGAAGTTCCCAATTGTACCAATCTAAAATCGCTGTACACCGCACCTCGTATAAAGGCAGCGCTAAAATCTCTCGAATTCATATTGGTTTCGATTTCGAATACATAATTCTGAAATGCCTTTAACTCTGGAAATAAGGTTTCGGTTTTATCGTAGACTTGAAACTTCACTACACCCGATTCTGTGGCCTTATCCACAAATTCTTTCTTCAAACCAATGATTCCTTTTCCCCTTTTCAGCGTATACACTGGATTTCCCGAAGGTTTATCAGGTGCAGCTACCCAATATCCATTGTAATTTTCCAAGGCAACTTTTGTTTGGCCAGGTTCCAATAAATAAAAATAGCCTTCAGATTCAAAACGCCACTCTGGATTACTTTTATCAATTCCATAGGTTTCTTTGGCTGTTTTCTTACCGTTGTAGAAATTGTAAAAATCGAGTGGAACAATTTTAGTGTCATCAAAATTGTAATCATAATCATAGTAGTTCATCCATTTCAGTTTTTGAGAGTTCCAGGCATAAAAACGCTGATTGGAATCAATCTTGGATTGAAATACGACTTTGATAAAATACCCTTCTCGCACATTAAGCAGCATATTTTCCGCGCTGGCTGCAATTTCGAGAACAGCAGCCGGAGACATTGCATAGGTTTTACGCGAGCTATCAAAATACATTTTGGGACCTTGCACGAATAGTGATGCGGGTGTATTTAACCATTTGCACTTCAAGGTGTAATATCCCCTATACAATGTATCGTTTTGAGACCGCATAGACAATTTAGGCACTAAAATCGCCGCTTGATTTCCCAAGTAATAAATGGCATCTGCTTCCGTATTTCCTTGAAACTCATATTCGCCATCTTTAAGATTGGCAATGAGTCTTGCATTGTTGTTATAATTGGCAAACTTGGTTGCATTGGGTTTTCTTAATGCGATAAAATCTGTAAATGTAGCTATAGAAGAAGAGTCTCCTGAATGGCTTAAAATTGGTGCAAACCTTGAGCTCGGAAACACAGTTTGAATATGTTTTACATCCCAAGGCATAAGTTCGGTCTCTGAAGCCAAATAATTAAAAGCCACAGACCGTAGCCTTCCATTAGAGCTATACTCTATGTTTTTTCTCAATACGGGCAGGTTTTCAAGTCGTTTTTCGGTGAGCCAAGACAGATTGTCTATGATGGTTAAGCTTTCCAATTTATACAGCTTCTCTATAGACTCAGGAAGGTCGTTTATGCGGTCTAAGCTTATGCCAAAATGCTTTAATTGCGTGAGTTTCAACACCTGATTTACGGCCAACAGGGCTTCTTTTTTTACAAAAGGAGCAATCAAGGTAAGACTCTTTATCTTTTTTAAGGATTCAAGGAAATAGTAATCCTCGGGGACCACTTCAAAAATGAGAGTAAGCCCATTCAGATTGCCCAAATTATCATTCATAAGGATTTGGTCTTCCTTACCGTTTCTCAAGTATAGGGTTACATTCTCTACCCATTCTAGTTTTGAGAGTTCGTCCTCACCCAATTCTCCTGTGAACTTGATTAATTGCACATCTTGGACATCGTCGAGCAATTCTAAGACAGCAGCCACTCTTTTTATATCGATTTCACCATCAATGCGCACATGTTGCACCCCGTAAAAGCGCCACAAATTGCTTTGAACATAGCTCAGGTCCTTTTCATTTTTTATTTCAATAGCCAAAGTAAGCCCAGTTGTTGACTTAGTTGGGGACACATAGCCTTGTGCTAAGAGTTCAGTATACCCTAGTAGGAAGAGTATAATTATCGCAATTGCGCGCATGCAATGAACAGAATGCAAATTCTTTACCACAGATGGCACAAAGTACAGCTTTTCATTTTGATTGGTATCCCCTAAAGACGCCATTGTATGAAATAATGGGCAAACGAACGTGAAGAGGGGTTGAAAATTTAGTGCCTGGGACGGGAATCGAACCCGTACTCCCGCAAAGGGAACAGGATTTTAAGTCCTGCGCGTCTACCTATTCCGCCACCCAGGCAAAATTTTCAGGGTGCAAAAGTAAGAATTGTTCTTGGGATTTCCGTTATGAAAGTGATAGAATTGTTTTTTCTATACAATCACAGGCTTCGTGCATCTCTGATTCACCAATAACCAGTGGAGGTGCAAATCGAATAGTATCACCATGGGTTTGTTTTGCCAGCAGGCCATTCTTTAATAATGCATAGCAAACATCTTCAGCCGTGCCATTGGTTCCAAATGGTTCTATTTCCAACGCATTAAGCAGGCCCTTCCCTCTTACTTTTCGTATAAGTGGGGATTGGATGGATTGCATTCTTTGTCGAAAAATAGTCCCCATCTTTTCAGCATTATCTGCCAATTTTTCATCCAGTATAACATCTAATGCAGCCATAGCCACAGCGCAGGCTATTGGATTCCCGCCAAAGGTACTTCCATGCTGGCCTGGTTTTAAAGTAAGCATAACCTCATCTGAAGTCAACACAGCACTCACAGGAAAAACGCCACCACCCAATGCTTTGCCCAATACGAGCACATCAGGCTTTATATCTTCATGATCACAAGCCAACATTTTACCTGTGCGACCGATACCAGTTTGAACTTCATCGGCAATAAACAGTACATTGTGTTTCTGACACAATTCCTTTACCGATTTCAAATATCCTTCATCAGGAATAATAACTCCCGCTTCACCTTGAATAGGTTCTGCCATAAAGGCAACCACGTTTGGATTTTGCAAACGCTTTTCTAGGGCTTCAATATTGTTGTAGGGGATTTTCTCAAATCCAGGTACAAAGGGACCAAAATTGGTGTAGCTACTTGGATCTGTGCTTGCGCTAATAGCGGCAATACTTCTGCCCCAGAAATTGCCTTCTGCAAAAACAACAACAGCTTGATTGGGTGCAACCCCTTTTACTTCATAGCCCCATTTTCTTGCCAATTTTACCGCGCTTTCGCAGGCTTCCACACCTGTATTCATGGGCAATACCCGGTCAAATCCAAAAATGGAAGTGATTTTCTGTTCGAATTCACCCAGTCGGTCATTATAGAAAGCACGAGAGGTAAGGGTAAGTAACTTGGCTTGTTCCTGTAATGCATTTATAATTTTGGGATGGCAATGTCCTTGGTTTACAGCGGAATAAGCAGATAAGAAATCAAAGTACTTATTGCCTTCAGTATCATACACAAAAATACCCTCACCCTTGTGCAATACCACTGGAAGTGGCTTGTAATTGAATGCTCCGTATTTCTTTTCTAAATCAATGTGAAGTTGCATGGTTTGAGATGGCATTTATTAAAGTGCAATTAGAACTGCAAAAATAATATTTACAATGCAGATACATTGATTTTATCGCGCTATTGTTATAAGTTTGAAATAAGTATGATGAAGCGGTTGTGTTGGGCAGTTTTATTCTTTGTTTTTATACACTCACAGTTGCTTGCGCAGGGCTATTATGCAGATTTTGGGCAGAATAGAGTTCAATATAGAAAATTCGATTGGAAAAAGACCAGTTTCGAAAATCAGGATATCATTTATTACGATACAGAAGATGAATTGGCCAGTAGGGCTTTAAAAACGGCAATCCTTTCATTGCAGCAAGTGGAGGCCTATCTTAGCTACAAATATGGCGGAACCATGCAAATTGTGTTGTTTAAAAACCTCACAGATTACAGGCAAAGCAATATTGGTTATGAAAATCCACAACATAGCGCTGGTGGATTTTTAATGATTCCCAAGGATGTAAGCTCGGTATATTTCAATGGGGACTACAGTGATTTAGAGAGACAAATTAAAAAAGCTGTTTGCGATATTATCGTCCGGGAAATGATGCATGGCGGCACACTGCAAGACCGATTTGAGAGTGTACGTTCACCGCAATTGCCCTTGTGGTTCACAGAAGGTTTAAGTACCTTTTTATCCCAAGGCTGGTCGGCGGAGCAGGAAAATAGTTTAATGGATGCGTTCACTACGCATTCTTTTTCTAACTTTAATTCTTTAAGTACAGAAGAAACCATACTCGCTGGCTCTAGTATTTGGCGTTACTTGATTGAGGCATATGGACCAGAATCTGTGGGTACCTTAATGTTCATTGCCCGCTATACCCATAGTGCAGAAGCAAGCATCTATTTTCACACTCAGCGCAACATGCGCGAATTTCTAAACGAGTGGAGGGAATTTTACAGCAGGGCACTGTTTGCCAACATTCCCGAAAACATGCCCAATGGCACCGCCAATACACCTGGAAAAATTGCCCGAAAAAACCATACGGATATGGCATTGAGTCCGGATGGACAAAAAGTAGCCATCGTTACCAACACACAAGGCTTGTTTGATATATGGATATTTGAATTGCAAAGCCAAAAGGTGCAGTTGGTGTATAAGGGTGGCGGCAAAGTGCGGAATCAGGTGCCTGACTTAGGATTTCCAAGTATTCATTGGAACCCCAAAGACAACTCTCTCTATTTTGCTACATATGAAGGGGGCAATTATCAGTTTATGGCCTACAAGAATGAGCATGTTGAGCTCATCCGTAGGTTTCCTGAATTTTCGGGCATTGTGGATTTCTCAATACATCCGGACGGAAATGAACTTTTAATATCTGCAACACAAAGTGGGAACACGGACCTATATACGTATAGCCTATCGGAAAAAACCATAAATCAACTCACCCAGGATTATTATTTTGACCACGGTGGCATATACCGTGAAGATGGCGTTATCACTTATATATCGAACAGGCCTATAAACGATAGTTTAACTATAGACTTCCTTTCATCGGTTTGGAACATTTTTGAATACAGCAACCAAAGCAGCCGCAGTATCACCGGGTTTGGCAAGCCCATTAAAATAAAATCACTCATATCCTACTCAAACAAAACCCTTGGATTTTTAGCAGATGTTTCTGGAATTTTCAATGCATATGCTTTGAATACAGACAGCGGTAGTGTTCTCGGACAAACCAACTATAAACTAGGCATTGATGTGCAGCGCATTGCTGCGGATGGCAAAACTTTAGCAGAAATGATTCGAGTTGCAGGGAATTACCACATTTTCACCTCTGCTGTTCCAGAAAATCCACTCAGTGAAAGTGTTGTGGTGTATACCCGTGCATGGAAATCAAGCATTGGCAATTTGGATTCTCTCTTTAACAATCCATCCCTTTCAGAAAGCTCACCCCTTTTTGGATCGAAGGATTCTGTAGCCTACGTCCAAGTGGACAGTGTTATGAGGAATTTCACCTATCAGACAGGATTTCCGATTGTCGATTATTTAGGGGACAACCGCATTCCAAACGACGGTGCGCAGGAGCAGCAGGATTTTAAGATTGGGCGTTTTATCAATACGTTGCAACCCGATTTTTTGGTTTCTCAATCTGAAAACAGAACCTTAGGCAGTTGCATTCAAAGTAATTTTATTCAAAAAGAAGCCCTGCGCAACCCAGTGGTGATGCCATATGTTAAAGTATCCTTATCGGATATTTTGAAAAACTACATTGTCGAAGGCAGCTTCAGAAGCAGTTTGGATTTATACATATCCGATTATATGGCTCGATTTGCTATTTTAAAATACCGCACGGACCATGAAATTATCATCGGAAGGCATCTGCGTAAATACGATGAAAGCAGGAGCACACTTAAACAACATTTAAGTACGCAGTTGTCTTACGTGGCATCATACCCAATCAATGAGAAAGCCAGATTTAGTATTTCTCCAGGAGTAAGACAAGAGTTTCAGGGCACAAAAGGCTCGGAACAGGTACAACTCAATACGCCAGATATTAAGAAAACCTATCCTACGTTAAATATTGAGTTTGTTTGGGACAACACGGAATCGGCAGGATTAAACATGATGCATGGAATACGCGGTAAAGGGGGAATAGAAACCATACATTCGGGAATTGATAAATTGACTGTAGCCAATCTATTTGGCGATATACGCTGGTATTTACCGCTTTGGCAGAACATTACCTTAGCAAGTAGACTTTCTGCTGCCTACGGCCTTGGCAATGGCAAGGTTGCATATTATTTGGGAGGCATGGAAAACTGGACCGCCAAAAATCAGTTTGAGGCAGGTATTCCAACCTTCTCTCCCACGCCTTATATGTTCCAACAGTGGGTAAGCCAGCTTAGGGGATTTTCACGTGGGGTCCGGGTAGGCTCAAATTATGTGCTCGGTAATGTAGAATTGAGAGTACCCTTGGTGCAAACATTGGTTTCAAGACCGCTAGAATCTGAATTCTTCAAGAATTTTACCGTTACTGGGTTTGTAGATTGTGGGACAGCCTTTGTGGGAATCAAGCCTTCAGATCCTGCGAACCCATTTAATACGGTGTATGTGAGCACACCCAATTACGATTTATCAGTAACATCAAGTAGGAGTCCTCTTGCGATCGGTGTTGGATTTGGGGTTCGAACACGTTTTCTGGGTTACTTTTTAAAATTTGATCGTGCAAAGGGATATCTAGAAAACACCTGGCACAAACCAATGAATTACTTGTCATTGGGATTTGATTTCTGAAAACATAATCAGCAAACCAAAAATAAAACGGCATAAAAAAAGGAAAGAGGCTCCCTCCCAGCCCCTTTCCCTGAGTCAAAATCGTGTACCTTAGTTTGCTAACTTGAGTAATGGTACAAGTTTGTAAGCGTCCTCACCATCTTCTGAAATAGATGCAGCTGCATCAAAGTCGATAGTAAGACGATCTTGTGCGCCAACCAATGGAACCCTGGTTTGAATTCTCAAACCTGCTTCAGCTCCACGTGAGATGGCCAAAGGGTAATTACTGCCTTTAGTTCTTACACTGTTTTCTTCTCCAAGGACCAATCGAATCTCTTTAATTTCAGATTGTGGTAACACACCTGTTGCCAAGATGGTATCCTTTCCTTGTTGAAGCCGTGTAAGGTTGTACACATGTTTATTGGTTTTTAAAAGAAACCAACCTGTGTTCTCCTTGTACAGTTTAACCCAAACTTCCTTAATTTCTACGTTCACTTCCTGAAAATCTCCAGGAGCTCCTGTCAGGTGCACATTTAATGTACAATTTTGCGCTTGCTTACAGCCAGTTGCTGTTAACAGATACGCCATGCCTGCCAGAGCAATGGTGTAAAGTTGTTTCATAATCCTCCGTTATCACAAAGATATGTACAGTGTGTTGATAAATACAACACCCAGCAATTATTTTTTATGGCGAATATCCTTACTTCTTGGTTTTCAAGTATTTAAGATGATACTCGGCAATTTGTTTTCCGAGTAGTTTGCCATTTTCTATACCATCAATAAAGTGAATCCCTCCATAAAGCCTGCTTATACATGCTTCTTTGGAAGCATCGAGAATACCATTAAACTTTCTTGTACCCAATCCAAATTCATATTCAGCAGAGTCAATAAAGGCATAATTTCCAAAATATGAATCACTTAAAGTGCCCACAGCAGTAGAGACTACAGAGTGTCCACTTGGATATTCAGGGAAAGCAGGAGTTTGTATGGGTGATGACCACGAAGAGTCGATGAGTTGGCGTATTGCAGTTTCTGGTCTTATATAATCGTATTTATACTTTGCATCCCAGCATGCTACGAAAGCATCATGAATTACTGCGGAAAAACGTGCAAATCCTTCTGCACTCTGCATAAGAGAGTATTTTTTTTGCCTAGCTATGGTTGAATACATGCCTAACCAGTGACCCGCTGGGCTCACTTTCAATAGGTTAATTGTCACATGGCCTTTATGCAAAACCGTATTTGGATTGTCGTCCCAATATTTGGCAGTGAGCAATTTCAAAGAATCTTTTTCAGCCACCACATCATATACTTGTTTGGTGATTTGATAAAAACGTGAACTTTTGCTCGTGGAAAAAGGCTCTGGTGCAGGAATAGAGAATGCAGAGGCCCTGGGAATTGCCGCTGGGCGGATGCGATTCCAGTGGGGTTCTACTGCACTTCCAAACTCGGGTGAAGTTGGCTCCCACTTACCTGCTTCCCCACTTGGGTTATAAAAGTCACGTCCACGGATGAGCCCAAAGGTATCTTTGCTGGCCCAACGTGCGATGTGCATGCCTACGCTATCGCCCCAAGCAATTGAATTCTCGTATTGTTCTGAGCTAATTCGTTCCTTATACCATTTCAATTTGCGTTCACGGTAAAAAGCAATAGAATCTTTCTTATAAACCAACCTATCACTAGCGAAGGTATGCGCTGCCAGCGCCACAAGATCCAGACAGTAGTCTTTTGAAGTATCTGGGGCTGCGATTGTCGTTAAGGTATTCAATTGTCCTCCCAAGGACTGGTATTCAGGGTAAAATGGAGCTAAAGACTCATATGCTGCTACACAGGCATAGAAATACCTTCTTCCGCCCGCGGGTGCGCTTACGTGATCTACTACAATTGCATTTTGAATTGCGGTATTACAATCCGATAAAATATCGTGATTGAGAATCACTTTGCCTTTTGGCTTATTGTTGGTGCAAGCACTAAGAACGATGATAAAACAAGTTGGGATAAAGATTTTCCACTTCATAAAGCAAAAATAGGAGTTCAATATTGAAATTGGCGGTATAAAAATGAAAAAGGCCGCTTTTGCGGCCTTTCATATATTAATTTAGAATGAGTCTTAGTTTTCTTGGTCTTCCAGAATGATTCCGCTTTCACCTTTGTAAGGAGAAACAATGCTTTTTACGGCGCGAAGTCTTTTTATATCCTGCACTCTTTTATTGCTGCGGCTGCGGTTCTTAGCTTCTTTTCTTTTAAGTCTGGTAACTCCCATGATCGTGTTTTTATTAAAATGGCTGCAAATATACGATTTTCTTTGTTTCTGTGCAACAAACTATGGTTTTACAGTTCTACTGTTGCCTTTTGAATCTGTAAAAGTAACTTGAGACACAGATGCATCCGCCCAAACACCTGGTTGGCTGCAACTCAAATACCCACTGCCATAGGTGAGGTTTTCAATACGGCTGCTGCCATTCTTGAGCTTTACAATGGCCTTAAATTCGGTACCTTTCGCAGCAAAGAATTTTTTAGATGCTTTCAGGGCAAAGCTCAACATTTTGCCATTATTCTGACTTGCAACTGCATAGGCACGTCCATTAGCCGAAGGCATAAGAACCAGTGATTTTGCATCTCCTGGTACAACAAAACCATTGCTATAGCCATCGACAGCTGTTAGGTTTCCTTTTGTGTTCATTAGCGTTATGCCATTCAGCGCATCATCGCGACCATGGGTAACACGTGGCGATCCAGAGTTGCCGACCCCTAGCACATCTAAGAAACCGTTTCCATCGCAATCCATGGCCGTCAAACCATAAATAGGTCCGGCTTGTGCCAATCTAGGTAAGTGGATGATTTCAAAGTTACTGCCGTTGTTTTTCAGCAATAGGGAACTAAAATTATTGGCGCGCAATTGGTTCTTGGCAGAATTTTCTGTTCCGAAAATCTCCTGAACGGTCTTACCACTAAAATCTGCATAGGTGGTAAACTTAGGATTGATGAATGTGGGATAAGCTTTGCCCATTTCATCCAACTGAAACAATGGGAAATCTTTGCTGTTTCGGGTATAAGACATCCATAAATCCGTTGTTCCATTGTTATCCAAATCTGTCCAATAAATCTTCAACGGCTCCTCCATTCTCGCTTGTATAAAGGAATTCTCGCCTTTATTGCCAGCGATTAAATCCAAATCACCATCATTGTCAATATCTACGGGCAAGATGCTATTGTACCAACCTGGCATTTCTGAAGTACCCAAAGAACCTTGAAAAATGAACTTGTCGCCAGTGTTTTGAAGAAATGCAATAGACATCCACTCTCCTGCTACAACCAAATCCAATTTATTATCATTGTTGTAATCCATGAAGCTCGCTGCACAGATCATACCGGGCTTTTTGAGCAAGGGAGCTAGGTAATCTGTAACATCTGTAAATGTACCACGGTCGTTGCGCAACAAGTAGCTCCTGATATCCAGTGAAGGATAGTTGCCGGGACTCAATCTACCTGCTACAAAAAGATCTAGATCGCCATCGTTGTCATAATCACCGGCAGTGGCACAACTGCCGCTGCTGTTGAGGTCTTTTGGCAGTGCATCTGCTTTCTCCGTAAAGGCGCCAGTACCGTTGTTGATATAGATTTTGTGCTTGTACTTATCGCTAGGCCATTGGTATTCACTACCTCCCGCTGACATGTAAATATCGTTGTCGCCATCGGCATCCGCATCGAAAATGAGACAGCCCAGCATATCTACATCGTGAATAGATGCCCACGGTTGAGATGAAGATGGTTTAAACTTCGCATCTGCGGTTTGAATGTAAAGGCGTCCTCCAGCGCTTTCTTTCGCATTTGATCCCGTTACGAATAAATCCGACAAGCCATCCCCATTTACATCCCCACTTGCCAAGCCTGGACCAAGTCTTGTAAAACGGTGTGGAAGCAAGGGTTCTCTTTTGAAATCAGGATTATCACCATCCTTGTGAACATAATCCAAACCTAAGCTTGCTGTAAGTTCCTCGAAAGTATACGTTGCTTCATTTGAGAAGGCAAAAGTTCCGGCTGCTTTAGATTCATCTGCGGTAATAACTTGGTTGGTAGTTACATCGGTAAGCTTTTCAAAAGCTCCACCCGGCCATATAATGGTTAAAGACTTAACTTTCTCTTGTTGCCCAGCACCAATATGGATTACAGGTTCTGAACAACTTTGATACCCATGGGTTGTTTGCATTTCACAGATTCTGGTGCCGGTTTCTAATTCAGCCATCACCTTGCAACCTATGCCGTTTTTATTGTTTTTGTTCCCCTTGAATTTGATTTTCAACCAATTGCCTTCAGTGCCGATGTTTTTGTACAACTGTGCTTTATCTCCTTGGTTACATACGATCAAGTCCATTCTGCCGTCGTTATTTAGGTCTGCATACGCAGAACCACTGCTTAGGGTTGGATCATCCAGTCCCCAAGCTTCTGCCACGCTTTCGAATTTATAATCGCCTTTATTTTTATAGGCAAAATTCGATAAACGTTCGAAGGGCAGCTTTTCAAGAATCTCTTTGTGCAACGCATATTGACCCGTTTGCTGCAGTTTGCGGTTAGAGAAAAGCTGAAAATCTTGGTTGGTAACATCTCTGTAATACCCATTGGTGATAAACAAATCTGTTAAACCATCGTTATCAAAATCACAAAACAGTGGACTCCAAGACCAATCGGTTTTTGCGACTCCATTCAAATAGGCCAAATCGCTGAAATACCCATTTCCTCTATTGGTTTGCAGGTTGTTTTTCATGACTTGGTGGCCATACCCATTTTTCAAACTCAATTGAATAAAGTCATAATCCTTAGGACCACCGAGTTCCATAAATCGTTTAGGGTCATCGGCCAGCATATCGAGTGTCATTAGATCTAACCAGCCATCATTATTATAATCGGCGGCATCGCTGCCCATACTATTGGTAGAAGAGTGCTTGAAATAGGTATTAAAGCTCTCGGTAAACGTTCCATCGCCATTGTTCACAAAGTAATAATCTGGCACGTGGTAGTCATTGCACACATAAATGTCACTAAAACCATCTCTATTAAAATCACCAACTGAAGCGCTAAGGCAATAGCCCATAGATTTAATACCCGCCTCTTCACTTACATCTGTAAACTTCGAACCATCATTTCTGTAGAGATGCTGTTGGTTATGAATGTCGAGGTGTAGGTTTCTGGTGAAAGGTACATTCACATCAGAGAAAAAGCGATCGGCATGATTTCCCATATACATATCTAAATCGCCATCATTGTCATAATCAAAAAAAGCAGCCTGGGTTGCATTTCCTGGATCATCAACACCCCATTCTTTGGCTTTTTCAGTGAAGGTGGTGTTCTTGTTATTGATAAACAGCAGATTGCGCTTGGCATCTATATTATTTTGAGGTCCGCTTCTGCTAATATAAATATCTATAAAGCCGTCATTATTCACATCAGCCATGGTAATGCCACTCATCCATCCTGAAGTTTTAAGACCCGCTTTTTGTGTGATGTCCTCGAATTTAAAATCGCCCTTATTCAGGTATAATTTTGCAGGAACTGCATTGCCTGAAAACACCAAATCGGTAAGACCATCATTATTGATATCACCAGCAGCAACGCCATTACCGTTAAAAAGATAGTGGTAGGTAAATTGGTTAAGCGTATCGTTTTCAGGTACAATATTGGTAAAGTCGATACCTGAATTTTCAGGTTGAACCAATTCAAAAATCTTTGCTTCAGTCTTATTCTCTTTATCACCGCAAGATTGGTTCACAATCATCACCCAAGCCAATGCGCCGTACAATAGATATTGATGCTTCATACTTGTTACAAACTTAATCTAAACAAAGCTGAAATCGGAATTGATTTGAGGAAGTTTTGAATGGATTTTTAGGAAGGCAGCATTTTCCTAGCTCGTACCATTTCTCTTTTACCTGGCGGCCCTTTCAACCGTTCTAGCTTAAAGCCAGCCTGCTTTAAAGCCCTTCTCACATCCCCTTTAGCGCAATAGGTAACCAAAATTCCATTAGGAATCATGATTTCAAAAAGTCTCTTAAAGATATCTGGATGCCACATTTCAGGCTGATAGCCGGGTGCAAATGCATCATAAAAAACCAAATTTGGTTGAAAAGAGGGAGACTTCAAAAAGGAATCTATGGTCTGTTCATTTTTAGTAATTGTAAAGAAAGGATTGCATTGATACGGTGCTCCCCAAGGACAGCCGTGCAGCAGTTGAAATGCCCTAACTGCCTCAATATTCTCCATCGGACAAAGGCATAAGTCTTGAGACAATGGAAGGGGTTCTAGGGCACAATATTCAATCTGGCATGCATTTTCTACAGCCCATATTGAACTTAGCCACGCGTTTAAACCTGTGCCAAAACCCACTTCTAATACCTTTTGTTCATCAAAACCTGTATTGGAATTTAATCCTTTCTCGATATATACGTATTTGCTTTCCGAGAAAGCTCCATGTCGGCTGTGGTATGTTTCACCCAATTCTGTATTCAGAAGGGTAAAACTTCCATCACGTGTTTTTTGTAATTGAATATACTGTTTAGCGTCTTTTTTCATCTACTTTCAAGAAAGTAAATAAGAGTAAAGTGAAAGCCCAAAGGCTAGAACCACCGAAACTAATAAAAGGCAGCGGGATACCGATTACGGGCACTAAACCTATGGTCATACCAATATTAATTGCTACGTGAATAAAGATGATTGACGCAACAGAATAGCCCAGAACTCTGCCAAATACGGTGCTCTGCCTTTCTGCAAGATTGGCAATTCTTAGCAATAGTCCAAAGTACAGTGCGAAGAAGAGTAAAACACCGATAAAGCCCCATTCTTCTGCAATAGTGCAAAAAATAAAGTCAGTATGCTGCTCTGGCACAAACCCCATTTTAGTTTGTGTACCTTCCAAAAAGCCACGGCCTGACATTTGACCCGCACCGACTGCAATTCGGCTTTGTTCCAAGTTATATCCAGCCCCTTTCCTATCTTCTTTTAGACCAAGTATCAATTCAATACGATCTCTTTGATATTGCTTTAGAATTTTATTAAATGCAAAAGAAACAGAATAACTGAAGGCAGTTGAAATTACACCAATGACTACAATGGTTATTATGGCTTGTGTATTCTTCTTTACAAAATAAACGACAAACAAGGTAATCGTGGCTAATATACCTGCTACCCAAAGTAGTGTTATGGATTTGGCGAGTAATATGATGGTTGTGACACCTAGAATTACCATCCAAAGTGCACTTACAAGGATATATCCAGGCAGTCCTTCACGATACAGAACCAATACAAACGCTGTAAATACCAAGGCACTGCCGGTATCATTCTGGGCAAGAATAATGACCATGGGCAATATAAAAATCCCTAATGAAATAAGGATGTTTTTTGTGCCTTTAAACTGCACTCCGTAGGTTCCCAAGAACTTGGCCATAGCCAGAGCTGTGCCTACTTTCGCAAATTCGCTTGGCTGTATCCCTACACCACCAAATCCAAACCACGATTTTGCACCTGACACTTCTTTACCGAGAAAGAGTACTGCAATATTTAACAGGATGGTGATGGCATAAAAACCAAAAGCGAAATAATCGATGATGGCAACATTGGCGAAAGCAATGGTAAGAATAATCAACAACGCGCCCCCAATCCACATAACCTGACGGCCGGCAATGGAGGCAAAAGAAAAAGAAAACTCCTGATTCACATCCGAAGTAGCGCTGTATATACTGATAAGGCCAATCAATACCAACCCCACATACATCCAAATAGACAGTGTGTCTAACCTTGGGTTTTCATTATTTCGGGTTGATGAGGCCATTATTGATCTACAATTCCTTTCAAAATCCTATCCAACAAGGTAGGAACTTGCGTTGTGGCGCCATTGTTCAAGTACTGCTCAATCATGAGTGAGGCCATTGGGGCGGCCCAAGTTGCACCATAGCCTCCATTTTCAACAATGACAGCAATGGCGATTTTTGGATTATCCCTAGGTGCAAAAGCGATAAATAAACTGTGGTCTTTGCCGTGTGGATTTTGGGCTGTTCCTGTTTTTCCGCAAATCACAATTCCAGGAATACGAGAAGCATATGCAGTTCCACCTGGCTGTACCACTTTTTCCATTCCGTCAATAACAACTCTAAAATGTTGTGTATCTACAGTGGTAAAATGCTTCACCTTGTATTTTTCCGGTATGTCTTTTTTAGGTCCAATTCCTTTCACCAGATGCGGCGTATAAAAATATCCCCTATTTGCAATGGTCGCAGCCATATTGGCCATCTGCAGCGGTGTAAGTAGTATTTCACCTTGTCCGATAGCCATAGAAATGGTGGTACTACTGCGCCAGCTTTTTCCATGTCGTTTGTCCAATTGCTCCACCGTGGGCACCATACCCTTAACCTCACCGGGGATATCAATTCCAAGAGGCTTACCCAATCCAAAACTGTGCAAGTGTTTTTCAAGGGTTCTGAAACCATCTTTTACATTGTTATACCCAGGATTATCTACGATATCGCGGTATACTTGGCAATAATAGGCATTGCAACTAATGGCAATAGACTGTCTCAAATCTGTGGGAGAAGCATGTGGATGGCAACCCACAGTTAGGCTTCCCATATGATAACCACCATGACAGGCATGCCTGGTCTCGGCATTCAACACGCCTTCTTGCATACCTATTAGGGCCATAACCGTCTTAAACGTTGAGCCCGGAGGATATTGGCCTTTTATGGCGCGGTTGTATAGTGGTTTTACAGGATCAATGAGCAATTGCCTGAAGGACCTGCCCCTGGCTTCCCCTACGAGTAGATTTGGATCATAGTCAGGTTTGTTAATTAAGGCAAGAACCTCGCCTGTAGAGGGCTCAATAGCCACAATACTGCCACGTTTGTTGATTAACAATTGTTCTCCAAATTCTTGGAGTCCAAAATCCAAACTTGAATACACATCAGGTCCCGCTTCGGCAGGATAGTTAAATTCATCATTCTTTACCTCACCTCTTTCAACATAGGTTCGGTCTTGCCATACAGTTCTCTGCCCCTTTACTCCGCGGATATAGCTTTCATAGGTAGCTTCAATCCCCGTAACACCTACTAAATCTCCGGGCCTGTAGTATGCATCGTTCTTTAACGTTTTTTCTGAAACCTCGCCCATATAACCCAATACATGCGCACCACCCTTCACGGCATAGAGTCTATCTGTTTTGGGTTCGATTACAAAACCAGGAAAGAGATATAGGTTCTCCTGAATAGAAGCGTATTGGCTCTTGCTCAGGTTCGACATAAAAATAGCAGAACGGTTGAACTGTCCATTTTTTTGACGTTTTTTAGAATTTAGGGACGCTTCCTTCAGTCTCTTGGTGTATTCAGCTCCAGTAATTCCAAGTAGTTTGCAAAACGAAGCTGTATCCAAGCTTTTCGCATCCTTTGGGAAAACCCACAGGTCATATACAGCAATATTATAAACCATAAGTTTCCCGTTGCGGTCATAAATAATGCTTCTGGCGGGAGACAAGGGTATTTTATTAAGCGCATTGTTAATGGCTTTTTGCTCCCACTTATCATTGAGTTGCAGGAATAAAATTCGGACCAAGAAAATGACTGCAGTAATTAGAAATACTGCGATATATACGATATTTCTATTTCCATTATTCGCACTCATACTTAATTCTTACGCATAACTGAGAGGTAAAGCAACATGAACAGGAATGTTACAAGTGTGCTTAAAAAAGATATGGCCAAAATGGTAAAAAATGCGGTAAACTTAAAATAGTCTAGGCTAAAGAAGATCAGATGATGGATTAACACCAAAACCAAGGTGTAGGATGCAAATAATGAAAAACCTTTAAAGCTTGGAGTTAGGAATGAATTTCCTTGCAGCTGAACGGCCTCAATATTTAGGAAGGTACGATCGGCATGGTGCTTTATAAATGCGAGGCTTACACAAGAGGCAGCGTGCAGTCCATAGGTATCGCCTATGCTATCCAAGACAAATCCAAGGGTAAATGTAATAAACAAAACGGCATATTTGTTCAATTCAAAGGGAAGGATAAAAATCAAGAAGATATACGGCATGGGTTTTATCCAAGTCCCTAAATTAACTTCTTGAATTAAGAAAAATTGGAGTCCGATAAGCAGCAATCCAACCAAGAAATAACGAAGACCATCAAGGAACATCCTGAACCTCCTCTTTTATTTCTAAGCTATCTAGTTGGGGTCTGAAGTTATCTCTAACTACATATACATAATCCAAATTGTTAAAATTGGTAGCCAATTGTAACTGTATATCATAGAAACTACTGGTAGCTTTCTTTTTTACCGTTTTGATGGTGCCAATAGGAATTCCTGCCGGGAATTTTAATGAGAAGTTACTTGTTAAGACTTTCATACCGGGCTTTACCACTTCAAATTTACTTACAAAATTTAATTGTGCGAGCTCAGGATCTTGGCCATTCCAGGTTACTGAACCTTCTCTAAAGCCAATTTCAGGAATCATGGGTGTGGTTACAAACTTGCTATTCAGCACTGAAAGTACCAAGGCAAAGTTATCTGATACATCATAGACCAATCCAACGATTCCGGAGGGTGAAACCACTGCCATTCCTTTGGTGATGCCAGAAGTGCTGCCCTTGTCTATGGTAACAAAGTTATTGCGCTGCATTGAAGTGCTTTTAATCACCCTTGCCACTTGGTAAGAATACCTAGCTACACCAGCGGAATCTTTGAGTATGTTAACGGTGGTATCTACATACACATTAAAACCTTTTGAATTGAGCAAGGCTAAATTTTGCTCTGCCAATGATTTATTGACTCCCTCAAGGTTAAAATAGCCAGATACGGAATTTTGAACTTGTGCGGCAGAACCGAGAACTCTTTTTGAAGAGTTAAAATAAAAGGTTTTTTGGTAAAGGTTAAACCTGAGAATTTGTGATACTGCTAAACCCAGCAATAAGAGAAAGGTAACGGGGTAAATATTATTCCGCAGAAGACGGAACAGGTACAGCATCAGGAATCAGAATTAGGCGGTCATCAAAAATTTAAACTTGCCAATATTTTTAAGCGCAATACCTGTTCCGCGAACAACAGCACGAAGTGGGTCATCGGCGATTTGCACTTTCAATTTGGTTTTCGTTGAAATGCGTTTGTCGAGGCCACGCAACAAAGCGCCCCCGCCTGTAAGCCATATACCATTGGTTAGTATATCAGCTGACAATTCTGGTGGCGATTGTTCTAAAGCGCGAAGTATGGCCTCTTCTATTTTCATTATGCTCTTATCTAGAGATCGCGCAATTTCACTGTAGCTTACCATAATTTGTTTTGGAATCCCAGTCATCAAATCACGACCGAATACGGCATAATCATCTGGAGGAGTGTCCAGCTCTTGCAGGGCACTACCAATATTAATTTTGATTTTTTCTGCGGTGCGTTCTCCAATCAACAAATTGTGTTCACGGCGCATGTACTCAACAATATCCAAGTTAAACTCATCCCCTGCCACGCGGATACTCTCGTCGCATACAATACCGCCCAATGCGATAATTGCGATTTCAGTAGTACCACCTCCAATATCGATAATCATATTACCTTGTGGTTGGGTAACATCTATTCCAATACCTACAGCGGCTGCCATAGGCTCATGAATCAAGTATACTTCTTTGGCTCCGCTTCTTTCGGCGCTGTCTTTAACAGCTCTCTTTTCTACTTCAGTAATGCCTGAGGGAATGCAAATGACCATCTTCAATTGCGGACTAATCCATTTTTGCTTCTGGTTCATCATTTTAATCATTCCACGAATCATATGTTCCGCAGCTTGAAAATCGGCGATTACACCGTCTTTAAGCGGTCTGATGGTTTTGATTCCTTCATTTTCCTTACCATACATCTGCATGGCTTCTTTGCCAATTGCAATAACATTGCCCGTATTTTTTTCCAAAGCAATGATCGAAGGCTCGTCAACGACTACCTTATCTTTAAAAATGATGAGGGTATTTGCGGTACCCAAATCAATCGCCAGTTCCTGAGTAAGAAAGCTGAATATACCCATCTTAATTGTTGTGCAAAATAAATGGAAAATTGCATGTATTGAAATCTATTCTTCGCTTTTTTACGGACAAATATGAGGAAAGTTCATAAATAGTATGAAATAGGCCATCAATCGGCGGTATTTCTCAGATTTTCAGCACAATGGATTCCAAAATAATCTTACTTCTACGAAAGATTCTGAATTTGTTGTTTTAAACTTTCTATCTTTTCCTCTGCATCAGACTTCTTTTGTCTCTCTTTATCAACCACATCTCCTTTTGCATTGGCAACAAACTTTTCATTGTTCAACTTGGCATTCACCGACTTCAAGAAACCTTCTAGATAAATAATTTCATCGCTTAATTTCGATTTTTCAGCTTCTACGTCAAATGTATCTTCCATTTCAACCCATACTTGCTGGGTTCCAATTAATATCGATATGGTATTTGCGGGTGCTGGGGTACCGAGTTGAAGGTTGCAGTTGGCCAATTTCTCAATAAACGCATTCATGAACGCCAGGGCAGGGTAATCTGCTTCTGAACCCACATTCAATGTAACCTTGGGTGCAATGTTCTTTTCATTTCTCAAATTTCGAACTTGTGCTACAAGTTCTAAAGGAAGAGCAGACATTGCGGGCACCTCATTTACTTTCGGCCATTGGCTTACAATACAAGCAGTTGATGGTTGGTTTGTATACAATGTATGGTGTAATTCTTCGGTGATAAACGGCATAAATGGATGTAGCAATTTGAGCAATTCATCAAAATAGCCTTTAACCGATTGAACTGTATTTGAAGACGCTTTTTCTCCGAATGGAGGCTTCACAGCCTCAAGCAAAACAGCACAGAAGTCATCCCAAATGAGTTTATACACAGACATTAGTGCTTCGTTGAGTTTATAGTCATCGAAATTTTGGTTAATGTCCGATAAGGTTTCATTCAATCGGGCATCAAACCATTTCAGCGCCTGTGCTTCATTGGGCCTAGACGATAAAGAATCGTCTACATTCCAACTGGAAACCAAGCGGAAGGCATTCCATAGTTTATTACAGAAATTCCGTCCCTGTTCGATTTGAGATTCATCAAAAAGAATATCGTTGCCAGCAGGCGAACACAATAGCATTCCCATGCGCACGGCATCAGCGCCATGTTGCGCAATTAAATCCAAAGGATCAGGGCTATTTCCAAGGCTTTTGCTCATTTTACGGCGTTGCTTATCTCTTACAATACCCGTAAAATACACATTCTTGAAAGGCAGGTCGCGCTTGTATTCATAACCCGCCATAATCATTCTGGCCACCCAAAAGAAAATAATCTCAGGAGCTGTAACCAAGTCGTTGGTGGGGTAATAGTAATTTACATCGGGGTTTGAAGGATCTTTATATCCGTCAAAAACGCTGATGGGCCAAAGCCAACTGCTAAACCACGTATCCAAGACATCATCATCTTGTTTTAGATCTGCAACTTGTGTTTCAATTCCCTTGGCTACAAACTGTTGCGCGGCCAATTCAGCTGTGGCAGCTACTTCAAATGAGCCATTGGTATGATACCAAGCAGGTATGCGATGTCCCCACCAAAGTTGTCGGCTTATATTCCAATCTTTAATGTTAGAAATCCAATGGTTATAGGTGTTTTTAAACTTTTCTGGGTGGAATTTGATATCATCGTTCATTACCGAAGAAAGCACTTCTGGGTTTTTCTCCATGAACTTTTTCATATCTAAAAACCACTGCGTACTAATTCTAGGTTCTACAACGGCATCGGTGCGTTCGCTAAATCCAACATTGTGGGTATAAGCATCCGTTTTTATCAGCAAATCTTGACGTTGTAGTTCTTCAACCCATAATTTTCTAGCCACTGCCCTATCTTGACCTACAAACAGCAGGCCTGCTTCGGAAATCGTGCCATCTTCATTTAAGGTATCGATAACCGTCAAATTGTTTTTAAGGCCAATTTCATAGTCATGAATATCATGTGCGGGCGTAACTTTCAACACACCCGTACCGAATTCAATATCGATATATTCATCCGTAATGATGGGAACTAACCTATCGATTAATGGTACGATTACATGTTTACCAATGAGGTGTTTATAACGGTCATCATTTGGGTTTACACAAACGGCGACATCACCTGCAATAGTTTCTGGGCGTGCAGTTGCAACAGTTAGAAATTCCCCATTTGAATCTTGGATCTTATATTTTATGTAATAGAGATTGTCGTTGACTTCTCTAAAGATTACTTCTTCATCGCTTAGTGTGGTTTTACCGCTAGGATCCCAGTTCACCATTTTGGTACCGCGGTAAATGAGTCCTTTTTTATAAAGGTCAATAAATACATCAATTACGGCGTCATACAAATCCGGTTCCATAGTGAATCGGGTTCTATCCCAATCGCAGCTTGCGCCTAACTTCTTTAACTGTTCTAGAATGATACCGCCATACTTGTGGGTCCATTCCCAAGCATATTCTAGGAAAGCTTCGCGCGACAAATCCTTTTTCTGAATGCCGCGATCGGCGAGCATTCTTACTACTTTCGCTTCTGTAGCGATAGAAGCATGGTCTGTACCAGGCACCCAGCAAGCATTTTTACCTTGCATTCTCGCCCGTCTTATAAGAACATCCTGAATGGTATTATTGAGCATATGCCCCATATGGAGCACTCCTGTAACATTAGGAGGAGGAATAACCACACAATACGGTTCTCTTTCGTCTGGAGTAGACTTAAAAAATCCTTGCTCCATCCAGTAGCGGTACCACTTATCTTCAATTAAATCCGGTTTATATTTTGGTGCGATATCCATTCGAGGGCAAAGTTAACCCTCATTTCGTATTAGAAAAATTGCCTTAGGTATAGTTTCTAACCAAATGTGAATTGTGTAGTCAATTGCAACCACAGGCATAAAAAAAGGGCAACGATTGTTGCCCTTTTTTAAATGAAATATGTTGAATATTACACACCCACATCATGGTGTGCAGATTCTTCGATATAAGGATGGTTTACAGCAATCAGGCCACGTTTTGTAAGGGCTACAAGAACCCAGTACATAAACACACCAGCGAATAGCAATAACAATCCGATATCCAATAGGGAAATGTGTTGTCCTGGACCAAAAACACCAGGCATAACCATCAACCAGATATCGTTGTAGTGACCCAATAACATGATTGTACCAGCAATACTCAACACCATCTTGTGACGTTTTGCGTTACGCATCATCAGGAACAAGAATGGAGTGATAAAGTTCATGGCAAGGTTCACTAGGAAGTACGGTTTGTATTGTTCGTAGCGAATTTGGTAATACGCCATTTCTTCAGGAATGTGTGCATACCAAATAAGGAGATACTGTGATATCCAGATGTATGTCCAAAAGATACTGAAGGCAAACATAAACTTACCCAAATCATGCACATGTTCGTCAGAAACGATTTTCAAGTAGCCTTGAGACTTCAGATAAATCACAAACAAACAGATAACGGTAAGCGCAGAAACCCAACCAGTAGCGAAGTTGTATACACCGAATATGGTACTGAACCAATGTGCATCAATACTCATGATATACAACCAAGCGATAACAGATAATGTAAATCCGTAAATTACCGCGAAAGCAGCACTCCAGCGAATAGATAATTTAAAGAATTTGGTCTCCCCTTTTTGCGCTGCATCTTCTTGTGTAGACAAGCTACGCAATTTGCGGCCCATTAGCACCCAAATGATTACCAATACTGTTGGGAAAATCAAGAACATACCTGTATTCAAGAAGCCTGATTTACCGGCTAAGATTGCATCATATCCAACATCTCCCTTTTTCAAGTGAAGGTGTTCGTAATGAGCCCAGTGGTAAAGGTCATTTTTAGCGATAAAAACAACCGCAAGAACTACCAAGAACGCAACAGGAACGAAGGTATAGATAGCTTCAGGAACTCTTTTGATAGCAGCACTCCAACCTGCATTTGCAATGTATTGCACTGCTACGAAGAACATCGCTGCAAGAGAAATTAGAAGTACATAATAACCGATAATGAGCAAAGATGCCCACACACGGGTATGCCATGGATGGTCGATTTTCTCATATGAAGCACGGTTACCAAATTTGTCAGCATCTTCTTTGCAGCAAGCTTTATCGCCATGCTCTGCAGTATGACCTGCAGCAGCGGTAGCGTGCTCATCTTGATGATGTGCGTCTTGATGATGTGCGTCTTTAGCTTCAGGAGCTGCACTATGACTTGCTTCTGTTTTTGCATCATGACCATGACCACCTTTGTTGCTTTTATCCATAGTAACAAAGCCAATACTAGCCAAGATCAATCCTGCAACTGCAAGAACAATGGCAATGGTCTTTGCCTTAGAAGGAACATTAAACTGTTCCTGTACAATTTCAATATGATGTCCGTGTGCCATTTATTTTGTTTGATTAGCAGTTGAAAGAGCAGTAGAATCTGGAGTAGAAGTAGTTGCTGAAGAAGCGCCGGTGCCACTTAATTCTTTTACATATTTGATTACACGCCAGCGATCCATGGGGGTCAAAACTGAAGCATGGCTACCCATGTTGTTTTTACCGTAGGTAATCACGTGATAGATTTGACCTATTGGCAAATTCTTGATATACTCGTCTTGGTAGTTTTTCCAAACGGGTTTACCCAATCTACCAGGACCAAAAACTTGACCATCATTGCCACCATTTTCACCATGGCAAGGGGTGCAATAAATACCGTAAAGATACTTTCCTCTTCCGTCTTTGTCTTCAAAACCGGTTGGATAGCTCAATGAAGCAGCTGCAGTGTAACCGTCGTTATTATTGGCAAATGGGAAGAAGTAATCTTCTTTATCCCTAGCGATTGTTCCTTCAACAGGTTCACGCATGCTCATACCATAAGGGTTAATTGCAACACTATCCTCTTGGCTATAGGCTTCTAAACCTTTAGAATAGTACATATCGGGGGCATATTCCCAACCGGGATTATTTCCACGACTGGTGCAGGATGCAAAGCCCATTGCCAAGGCTCCTGCTACTAAAAATCCATATATTGGTTTTTTCATGAATCTCAAATTAGATAGTTTTAGACACACCACCATTGCGTTCGCGCAATTCTGATGCACCATTTTTACGCATGATATCAAATACTTTACTTTCGTCAACACCTTCTCCGCTTTCAACAGAGACAATCATAAGATCATCTGTTTGGCGAATATCGAGTAATTCGGGTTTTACTCCCCAGATCATTCTATTGCGAATGAAGAAGAAGAATGCCATACCATATGCAGTAAGCAATACAGTACTTTCAAACATTACTGGTATCCAGCTTGGCGTAAAGCGTTCAGGTTTGTTACCTACGTTTAACGGCCAATCATACACGTACATGTACCAAATCATTAAACCTGCAAGAGAAAATCCCGTTAATCCGCATAGAAATGCAATTACAGAAAGGTTACTTCTCTTTACACCTATGATTCTGTCCAATCCGTGCACTGGATAAGGAGTATATACATCTTGGATATGAACGCCTTCATGCACCAATGCAGAAGCGGCTTCCATCAATTTATCTTCATCATCAAAAACACCGAGCAACAATTTTCTGCGGTTTCTGACACTGATACTGTTATCAATAATTCCCATTTTGATTTCTCCTTATTATTATTCGCGGTTTTTGAGGATCGTTTTAACTTCTGACATGTTAATTACTGGCAAGAACTTCGCAAATAGGAAGAAGCAAGTAAAGAATATACCGAATGTTCCGAGGAACAGTCCAATTTCTGTTAGCGAACCGCTATACATTACCCAACTTGATGGCAGATAATCTCTGTGAAGTGAAGTAACAATAATTACGAAACGTTCGAACCACATACCCACGTTCACTACAATACTCATAATGAAAATGAACCATGGTGTAGTGCGTGCCCATTTGAACCAGAAAACTTGAGGTGCAATTACATTACAGCTCATCATGCTCCAATATGCCCACCAGTAAGGACCAGTTGCACGGTTCATGAATGCATATTGTTCATATTCAACACCTGAATACCAAGCGATGAACAATTCGGTGAGGTAAGCGATACCTACCAAAGAACCTGTAAGCATGATGATTTTCGTCATTGCATCTAGGTGACCAATAGTAATGTAATTTTCATAGTTCATTACTTTACGTGCTACGATAAGCAGTGTTGCCACCATACCGAATCCAGAGAAAATCGCACCTGCAACGAAGTATGGAGGGAAAATGGTAGTATGCCATCCAGGTACCAAGGAAGTTGCGAAGTCAGTAGATACGATAGTATGTACAGACAATACCAGAGGCGTACTCAAACCTGCAAGAATCAAAGAAACCAATTCATAGCGCGCCCAGGTACGTGTGCTACCTGTCCAACCCATAGAGAAGAAACGGTAGAAGAATTTTTCATATTTACCTTTTACTTTATCGCGGATGGTAGAGATATCAGGAATAAGACCGATGTACCAAAACAACAGCGAAACGCTAAAGTATGTAGAAATCGCAAATACGTCCCACAACAGCGGTGAGTTAAAGTTTGCCCAAAGGGAACCAAAACCGTTTGGCAATGGCAAAGCCCAATAGCCTACCCAAACACGTCCCATGTGAAATACAGGGAACATCGCTGCGCAGATAACCGCAAAAATTGTCATTGCTTCTGCAGAACGGTTGATTGACATCCTCCACTTCTGACGGAACAGCAACAAAATTGCCGAAATCAAGGTACCGGCGTGACCAATACCAACCCACCACACGAAGTTGGTAATGTCCCAGCCCCAGAATACTGTTTTGTTTACATTCCAAACACCAATACCTGTCCAAAGCGTCCAGAAGAGGCTCACAACAAATATGCAAAGGAATACTACCGATAGAGTAAAGCCTACTTTCCAAGCAGTAGATGGCTTATTCAGAATCGGTCTGGAAATATCTCTAGTAACATCCGCAGCAGTTTTACCGCCAGTTACCAGTCTTTCCCTTATTAATGAATCATGTATCATCAGTTATTTGTATTGGGGTTTAAACGGTTTCAGTATTACGGATTTTGGTGAGGTAAGCAACTGAACTTTGAACGTTCAATTCTTCCAACACGCTAAAGCCGCGTTCATTTTTGTACAACTTGCTAATTTCACTCTCAGGATTTTGCAAATCACCAAACACGATTGCGTTTGATGGGCAAGCACGCTGACAAGCAGTTTCCACTTTAACCTCATTTTTGTCAAGGCCATCGCGTTTTGCTTTCAACTTACCTTCCTGAATTCTTTGAACACAGAAAGAACATTTTTCCATTACACCGCGCGTTCTAACAGTAACGTCAGGATTGATGACCATTTTACCCAATGGGTTATTGTAGTGGAAATCAAAATGATCGTTATCATTATATCTGAACCAGTTGTAACGACGCACTTTATAAGGACAGTTGTTACCGCAATATTTGGTACCGATACAACGGTTATAGGTCATTTGGTTCAATCCTTCACTGCTATGTGTTGTGGCTAGAACTGGGCATACAGTTTCACAAGGAGCTTGTGAACAGTGTTGACACATCATTGGTTGATGTACCACTTTTACATTTTCCCAGTGCTCGTATTCACCTTTTTCACCTTCAGCCTTATCGATAGCCTTAATTTCTTTCTCCTTGGTTACATAATTACCATCGAATTCTTTTTTCGCGGTATTGGTGAAAGAATAGTAGCGATCAATACGAATCCAGTGCATTTCACGTCTCAAGCGAACTTCATCACGTCCTACTACAGGAACATTATTTTCAAGAGAGCAACTTACTGCGCAAGCAGAACAACCCGTACAGGCATTCAGGTCGATTGCCATTGCCCAGCGGTGGCCAGGAGCTCCATCCTTTAGATAATCGCGTTTTTCCCAAATAGTATATACATGTGGATGGTCTTTATCATTTCCTGCATTGGCTTTTTTCTTCCAATCTGCAAATGTGGCTTCGCGAACCAAGTCACGGCCTTCAATGCTATGGTGGGTTTGGGTTTGAGCCAAGCTGTATTCTTCGTCAGCCTTGGTAATTTCAACACCAGAAACCACATAACTGCGGTTGCCATTTACCATAGAGATAAATGGATATGCATTTACACCCACTGCATCAAATTCAGCTTCTTTGCTACCTCCTACTTTACCTGCAGCAGTGCGGCCGTAACCTAGGGCTAGAGAAACGGTTCCATTGGCCTGACCCGGTTGGATCAATACTGGAACTGCATTCAAAGTGATATTTCCAGCTTTTATATTTACCGTATTGCCTTCTTTAATGTTATTGGCTGCTGCAAAAGATTTAGGTATGGCTACATAGTTATCCCAAGTTACTTTACTTACTGGATCAGGAAGTTCTTGTAACCAAGGGTTATTGGCTTGTGAACCATCACCGATAGAAACATTTGCATAAAGTACCATTTCCAAACCTGAAGATTTGGTTTGAACACCTGATGCAAGTGCGTCCACATTCCCTGCATAGGAAGGAATTGCAGAAACAATTGCTGCAGTAACTAATGCTGCTGGAGCTGTTGCATTTTCAACATTTCCTTCAGTTTTGGCAGCAGGTGCCACTGGAGCACCATTTGCAGTCCAAACACCATCATGCAAGCACTTGTTAAATGCAGTATCCAAATCACCTG
>JBEIRK010000151.1:0-5200 GCA_040376005.1 Flavobacteriales bacterium | reverse complement strand
TGCAGGGCCATTCGCCGCGCTGCTGTGAGTTCCTCGGTGGCCTATTGGGATTTAAATTATGTTATGGGTGGCCGCGGAAGCATAAACCATTGGCACGCCAATCAATTGGCCCAAAATGACCATATCCATTTTCGCACCACAGGTTATAAACTTCAAGGCTATATGTTTTTAGATGCCTTAATGTATTCTTACAACCGATTTAATCCTGCCATTATTGACTGTAATTATTTATCCGAATATATTGCGGAAAATAAGCCCATGTATAAGGTATACGCAGCCAAACCTGCACCTTTAGCTACGGGTAAAGCAAAGGTTACTCCCACTAAAAAAGGCAGTAAATACCATACCGTTCGCAGCGGAGAAACCTTGTCAGCTATTGCGAGAAAACACGGCACATCTGTAGAAAAAATCTGCAAATTAAATGGCCTGAAAAAGACCAGTATTATTCGACCTGGGCAGAAGATAAAGGTGAAATAATCTGTTTCCCATTTGCGTGCCCAAAGCCGCTGTGATCGCATATAATAGAATTTCTTCTATTTTACTTCAAATTTTAATTAAGTGCTGATTCTTATTTTTACGAAATTAAATGTTCGCTAAGCATTGTTATATAGTTGTTTACAGGTTTATTCTGTAATATTTAATATGCAATAAATCATATCTTTTATTTCATAACCGATATTTGTATTTGGTTCTTATTCAAGTATGTAGATTCAAGTTTTTCTATGAATAGAAAAACACGCTTCGAAGAAGAGAATAAAACCATACCATAAAATCAACCATAAATACAATTTAACATGAGTAAAACCTTGTGGGTCATAGACCCTGTGCATTCAGAAATCACCTTTAAAGTGCGTCACATGATGATCACCAATGTGGGCGGTTGTTTTGATCATTTTGAGGCTAAAATGAGATCCAGTGCAGATGATTTCTCTGATGCTGAAATGTCGTTTGAAGCAAGTATTGACAGCGTAAATACACGAAATGAAAACAGAGATACGCATTTAAAGAGTGCAGATTTTTTTGATGCCGAAAACCATCCAAAACTATCTTTTGTATCTTCTAAACTCACCAAAAAAGATCAAAACCAATACACATTGGAGGGCGATATCACCATTCGTGGCGTTCAGAAAAAGATTGAATTGCAAGCTGAGTATTTAGGCTCTGTTATTGATCCTTGGGGTCAAGTAAAAGCCGGTTTTGAGATAGAAGGTTCCATAGACAGAACAGAATTTGGCCTCAACTGGAATACTGCATTGGAAGAAGGTGGTCTGGCCTTGTCAGAATCGGTAATGCTCAAGATTACCGTGCAAATGATCAAGCAGATTTGAAAACTTCTGTAGTCCATTCTGACTCCAATTTTCTGACCCGTTTCCTCAAGAAAAGGTTAAAAACCGAGCAGAAAGTATATCTCGTGTATGGAGTCTTATTTGGGCTCCTATTCCCTGTGCTAGGCACATTGTGGGATTGCCTTTGGCGTTTTGGAACCGTTGGTTGGAACGAAATTGTGCAAAGCCAAACACAAGTACCTACCCTTTGGATTATTGATTTGGCACCATTGATACTCGGAATCGTGTCCTCCTTTGCAGGTCGGGCCTTGGATATGGTGAATATGAAGAATGAGGAATCGCAACTGCGGTATACCGAAATGGTGAAGCTGCGTCAAATGGCAGATACTGCGAATGCTGCCAAAAGCGAATTCTTGGCCAACATGTCGCATGAAATACGCACGCCCATGAACGCCATTATTGGGATGAGTTATTTGATGCACAAAACACAGCTCAACGCCAAACAACTCGACTACAACCAAAAGATTGAGGTTTCAGCGCGCAATCTGCTGCGCATCATTGATGATATCCTCGATTTTTCTAAGATTGAAGCAGGGAAACTTACCCTAGAACATACCAGCTTGTTCATGGATGAATTGGTGTCGGAAGTGGCCGACTCATTGTATCCTAAAATGCAGAAAAAACCTGCAGTAGAATTGGTAACCTATGTTGACCCCAATATACCACCCGTAGTACTTGGTGATAGCGTTCGTTTGCGTCAAGTGCTTCTCAACTTAACCGATAACGCCATAAAATTCACCGATTCTGGAGAAGTAAATGTGTCTGCCAAATTGGTAAAACTACTTCCCTACGGCGTTATTGTGCATTTCAGTGTGAGAGACTCGGGAATTGGAATTAGCCAAAATCAATTACAAAAACTCTTCTCTCAATTCCAACAAGCCGATTTATCTACTACCCGTAAATACGGTGGAACAGGGCTCGGCCTTGTGATCTGTAAACGCATTGTGGAAATGATGGATGGTGAACTTACGGTAGACAGCCAACTTGGATCTGGATCAGAATTTCATTTTAATGCCTTCTTCAATCTCGCCAATGAAGCCACCAACACAGAATCTGAACAACTATCGCTTCACGGTAAAAAAGCCTTGCTCGTTGACGATTCAGATACCGCCCGCATGGTGTTGCATGAAATGCTCGCCTCACTCGGTTTTCAAGTAATCATTGCCAAGGATGCCTACGAAGCCATAGATGTGTTTGAACGAGAACAAAGCTCTGAAGAACCCTTAACCTTAATGGTGGTGGACTGGCAAATGCCCGGTATGGATGGCTTGGAAATGGTCCGAGAAATTAGAGCCAAACAAGGATTTAATATTCCGTCTATTCTCATGGTTACAGCCTATGGCTTGGAATCTGTGAAAGATGCTGCCAAGCAAAAATTGGTAGACGGGGTGCTATTGAAACCTATCAACACCTCCACGCTGAACGACACACTCAACGCAATTCTTCATAAACAAACCCACAGCACCAAACAAAAAATAGAGCAGCTGCCGGATGTTGAGAGTTTCAAGAAACACCTCGAAGGAACAGTAGTACTGCTTGCTGAGGACAATGATATAAACCTTGAACTGGCCTTGGAACTCTTGGCAGATGTAGGTGTGGAATGCGTCACCGCAAGAAATGGCAAAGAAGCCCTTGAAAAAGTAGGCCAACAACCTATCGATGCTGTGCTCATGGACATTCAAATGCCAGAAATGGATGGCTTAACAGCCAGTAAAAAAATCCGTGAAAATCCTGCCTTTGCTCAACTTCCTATTTTGGCAATGACTGCCCACGCCATGAAAGGCGAAAAAGAAAAAAGTCTTGCCGCTGGGATGAACGATCACATTACCAAGCCCATCGAGCCTACGATACTCTACAATGCACTGCTGAAATATATTAAAGGCATCGAAATTCATGGACAAATTCAAAGTACCAAAACAGCTGCGGTACATCCTGAAATCCCAGGCTTGAATGTTGCTGAAGGCATTAGCAGGGCAGGTAACAAAATAGAAACCTATTTTAAATTGCTGCGCACTTTTGTTAAGAATTACAGCTCAGGAAAAGACAAATTATTAGGCCTATTATCAGAAAAGAATATTCATGGTTTGTCTGAATACCTGCATGGTCTGGCGGGTGTTTGCGGAAATATTGGAGCCAAAGAACTCTACGCATTGTCGTATCCGCTTTCTAGTAATTTTAAAATGCTGATTAGCGAGAATATTCTGAATATTTCTGTACCGCAAATCAAACAATTAGAATCCATTGCAGATATGTTGCAAGACTTAATTGGAGAAATTGAACATGCGCTGCCCAAGGACAATGCCCATGAACAGCAAGGGGCTGCCGAAATTTCAGAGGAATCGCTGAAGGCCGCTATTGCAGAAATTCTTGAACTGGCACAGGCTCAAGATTCTACTGCGGGAGAACGTTGTGAGGCATTGCTCACACAATACACCTTGGATGCAGCCCTTTCAGAAAAGTTACAACAGATTCGATCCCTATTGGATGAATTTGAATTTGATAAAGCTACAGCACTTTTAGCACAGCTATGACAGAAAAAGCCACCCTCCTCATTGTAGATGATTCTGTGGAGAATCTTCAAATCCTTTCTGGCCTGCTCAAGGAAGAATATAAACTTATCATTGCCAAATCAGGGGAAAAAGCACTAGAAATAGCGCGCAATCAGGAGCCACCTGACCTCATTCTATTGGATGTGATGATGCCTGGCATGAATGGTTTTGAAGTGTGCGATGCCCTAAAAAAGGATTCAAGCACCCAAAATATTCCTGTAATATTCTTAACCGCACTCAATGAGGTTGCTGATGAGACCAAAGGATTTCAAGTAGGCGGTTCTGACTTCATCATTAAACCCTTTAACCCAGATATTGTTAAAGCGAGAATCCGCACCCATCTCGACCTTATGCAGGAGAGAAAAAAGTCGGAATCCTTGCTAAAAATCCTGCTCCCAGAAAATGTAATTTCCGACCTCATTACCCATGGCAAACATGTACCGGTAATGCATGAAAACGTGAGTATTATGTTTTGTGATTTTGTGGGCTTTACCTCCATTTCATCGCGGCTTTCACCCGAAATCCTCATCGATGAATTGTCGGTAATTTTCTCTGAGTTTGATGAGATTTGCGCAAAAAATGGGGCTACGCGCATCAAAACCATAGGCGATGCCTACATGGCCACCACCGGCTTAAACCTGTTTAATCCCGATCATGCAAACCAATTGGTACAAACAGGAATCGACATTATTCAATTTTTGGAATCGCGCAATACTACTGCAGTGCAGCAATGGCATTGCCGAATAGGCATTCACTCTGGCAGTGTCATCGCAGGTATCGTGGGTAAAACCAGGTATGTATATGACGTACTTGGCGACAGTGTAAACATCGCGTCTCGTGTAGAATCAGCGGGTGTTAACATGAAAGTTACCATTACAGATGAAACCCGCAAGCTGCTGCATCCTCAATACAAAACGCAATCCTTAGGCTTAACCATTCTCAAAGGCAAAGGCGAAATGCACTTGCATGCGATAGAATAAGCATTTGATTTTAAACACTATTACGGAGTGATTTAGAATGATCATTCTAGATTAAAACACGAGATTTATGGCGGATTAGCTGCGCTGATCCTGGGGCCCCATCTACCTCAAAAGCATCACTGTGCCTTCTACCTCGGTCCAGCGACTGTAAATATCTTGCACTTTGGCTTTGTAAACATACAGTCCTGTTTGGTTTTGATCACCAGTCCATTTGGTGTTTGGGTCTTCTGTGTAAAATACATTTTCACCCCATCTATTAAAAACCCATAGCTTGTATTGTTTTACATACTCAGGCCCTGCTATTCCAAATCCATCATTTAGTGCA
>JBEIRK010000003.1:0-49747 GCA_040376005.1 Flavobacteriales bacterium | reverse complement strand
CTCTGTTTTTCAACAATAAATCATCTACCCATCGATTTTCATCCAATTTTTACAACGAAAAGCTTACCGACCGCAGTGAAGCTGAATTTAATCTAAGTACGGTAACTGGCTATAATAGTTTTTACCATACCACGCGCTTTGACAATAGCAGTCATAGTGTTTTCAAGATGGACAAACACCGCAGATTTGAATGGCAAAATGCATTCAATTATTATACTCGTGCAAAGAACACAGTTAAGCGCGACTTGGTATCTGGACTTGAAGTTCCATATAGACCTGAAGATCAAGACACAATCCAATTTACACTCCTAAATTCCAGAGGTATTTATTCGTATTACAATCCAGGTGAAAAGTGGAATTGGTTAGCAGGTTACGATTTTAGTCAAGAAAAAGGTTACGGAAAACGAATACCCGTTGATAGACCTGGGATTACTGATGCAGCGGTCTTTGGTGCGCTAGAATATTTCCCGAATTCCACCTTGGAGATCCGACCTAGCTTGCGTGTACTATATAACAGCAGATTTGGGAATACTGCATTTTATGGCATTTTTGGAGACCGCTTAAAATTGGCTCCATTGATTCCTAGCTTGCAAATGAAGTACAACATGTCTGAGCATCTTACGTTCAGAGGATCGTATTCTAAAGGATTCCGTGCGCCGTCGTTAAAGGAATTAAATTTCTATTTCGTTGACATCAACCACAACATTCATGGCAATGAGGACCTCAAAGCAGAAACCTCAGATAACTTTATTTTAAGCTTTGATTACCGCCACAAATTACCTGGGAATAAAGGCACTGTATTTAATTTTTCTCTGTTCAATAATATAATTAGAAACAAAATCAATTTGGCTCTAGTAGATGCGAGAACCAACTACTACACATATATCAATATTGGCCGTTTCAGAAGCCAAGGATTGAATGTAAATTTTGAATTTTTCACCCCAAGAATAAATTGGGGAACCAGCCTTTCTGTAATCAATGTTTTCGACTTGTTACAGCAGGCAGATACGGTTAGTCAGAAGTTTTATTTGAATGGTCAAGTAAGCTTCAATATGGCCTATAAAATCCCATCCCACAATATGTCTGTTAGTTTGTTTTCGAGATATACTAGTCCAACCAATGGATATACCGAAAACTACCAACGCTACCGTATTAGCGGATATTATTTATTGGACCTGACAGTACAAAAATCTTTTGCAAAAATCCCTGTGAGTTTAAACTTTGGAGTTAAAAATCTTTTAGGAGTTACATCTGTAAATTCTTCTAGAACAGTTTCTTCAAATCCGCATTCTCAAGATGGATTTAACGTAAATATATCACCGGGCCGCACTGTATTTATTCAGATGGCCTATCAGTTTAACACCTATAAGAACGCTTCTAAGTGAAGAAATTAATCCTCTATACCATAGCCGCAGTTTCCCTTGTTTTCTCTTCTTGTGAAAAACCAGAAAAGCTATGGACCCTACCGCCTGTGCCAGCTGGAACTCAAACACGGGTATTTGGTATGGGTGAAAATTATGAAAATCAAATTTATTTTGAATTTGTAAATCAACGCATTGAAATCAACAATCACAATAACTGGGATGTTGCCTTTAGCACTGATGATCGGCATGCCGTAATGGTGAACGGAGGGAAAAATGCGAACTTCGGAGTAGCCCGTTTTCCTTATACCAACTTTAATAGTTTTACTACCTTAGATGTAAAAAAAACCAATTGGGAATTTGACAATCCTTCTGGGGAAAGCGACAGCATGGTGTTTAGGGATTGGTGCGATCAAACTGGCACTGGAAAGTATACTGGAAAAGACATTTTGTATGTGTTTGACCTAGGCGAAGATACCCTTGGATTGAAGCGTTACATTAAAATGAAAGTGCTAAACCGCGAAGGGGGAATATACCATATTAAATGGGCCTATTTACATGATACGGTTGCCAAATTCGATGTGTTTTTAAATGTAAATGACGATTATAATTATGTGTATTATAATTTCACAACGAAGTCAGAAACATTAAACGAACTCATGTCAAAAAAGAATTGGGATATCGTGTTTACAACCTATAAAAAATGGATTCCTGATGAAAAAGGGCAGCCTTATCCATATGTGCTGAGAGGCGTAATTTCCAATCCTACTAAAGTTAAAATTGCCGAAGTAACAGGGATTAAGAAATATGAGGACATTGACAAGAATTTTGCATTGTCTGTGGCCTTTTCTCCCTCCTATGAAGAGATTGGTTTTGACTGGAAAATCTGGAGCCTAACAGCGAATAAATATACTGTAGACCAAAATAAAGTATATGTAATCATTGACTCGAAAGGAGATTATTACAAACTCAAGTTTGTAGACTTCTATGATGATCAAGGTCGCAAAGGGTATCCGAAAATGGCTTGGGAAATCCTCAAGTAAATCCTTTAAAAAAAGCGATTTTTCACACCCTTTTCCAAGGGTTTTCCGTAATTTTGAAGCACATTGAAACATTCAGTTTTTGCACTTAGCATAGGCGTGATTTCCCTAGGTCTTAGCCTCACCCACTGCGGGATTAAAAAAGCATCTGAAAATCCAACAGCATGGAAATTCCTTGCCCTAGGAACAGAAGAAAAACACCTTACAAACTTGCGCCAACTCACCTTTGGCGGAGATAACGCAGAAGCCTATTGGAGTTTCGATAGCAAAAGCATTACCTTCCAAAGTAATTATTCTGCTTGGGGTTTGGAATGTGACCAAATTTTCACGGCGCCTGTATCGGCTTTTGCAGATAGCGGATACAAACCTGGCATTATCAGCACCGGCAGCGGTAGAACTACCTGCTCTTACTTTATGCCTGATAACAAACATATTCTCTTTGCAAGCACCCACAAAGGCAACAAAGCATGCCCAGAGGTACCTAGCAATACAAAAGGCTATGTTTGGCCCATCTATGATACCTACGACATTTTTGTATCAGACCTTTCCGGCAACATCGTAAATCAACTCACCGCAGACAGCGGTTATGATGCTGAAGGCACCGTTTCCCCAGATGGGAAAAGTATTGTTTTCACCAGCACTCGAAGCGGCGATCTTGAACTGTGGATCATGGATATTGATGGCAAAAACCAAAGACAAATCACCAAAGATTTGGGCTATGATGGCGGTGCTTTCTTTTCGCCAGACAGTAAAAAGTTGATTTTCCGTGCCTCTAGACCTAAAACCGAAGAAGAAATCAAACATTACACGGAACTTCTTGCACAAGGTTTGGTAGAACCTACCAATATGGAGTTGTTCACGGTGAATGTAGACGGCAGTGATTTAAAACAAATCACCCATTTGGGCAAAGCCAATTGGGCGCCCTTCTATCACCCTTCAGGAAAGAAAATCCTGTTCAGTAGCAACCATGCTAGCGCAAGAGGATATGATTTCCAACTTTACATGATCAACGAGGACGGTACCGAATTGGAAAAGATCACAACTGAAAGCGTATTCAATTCATTCCCTATGTTTTCACCCGATGGGAAATACCTGATTTTTAGCAGCAATCGCAATAACGGTGGCACCCGTGCAACCAATTTGTTTATTGCTGAATGGAAAGATTAACTTAGTGCCTCCAAATGCTCACCAAAAGCGAGGCCATCATTTTACGTAAAACTCCCTATTCGGAGAACTCAGCCGTTCTGAGCATTTTTACTCGCCAACACGGTATTCTCTCTTTTCTAGTCCCCGGATTTCATGGCAAAGGCGGCAAAGCAGCACTACTGCAGCCCGGCAACTTGCTTGAAATCGTATACTATTATCAAGTCAATAAAAACCTCAAACGCATTAAAGAAATGCGGCCCATGGGAGGTTTTCAAGGGTATAATTATGGTCCTGTGCAATTGCAAACCATGCTCTTTTGCTTAGAAATCTTACAAAAATCGTTGCCCGAAGAGCAGGAGGATCCAGGAAGTTTTGAATTTGCCTTGGAACACCTCCAAGAACTGTCTAACACCCAGCAATTCACATGGTTTCCACTCACCTTTCTGCTGAAGTTTATAGAAATTACAGGTCTAGCACCCCAGTGGCCTGAACAACATGAATCAGGATATTGGGTAATGGAAGCTGGAGGCAGCCATAGCCATCTAAAGCCACAACAAGCACTCACCTATTTGGAAAAAATTGAAATTGATGCCTGCAAATCCATAAGCACAGCAGAAATACCTGTTATAGACAAACAAGAAAGAAGACTATTAACGGAAAAGTTATTGCACTACCTGCGCTACCACCTATTCCCAGAGAAAGAATTGCGCAGTTACCCCATCCTATTGGAGTTGCTTGAGTGATTTTTGTTGACGAATTAATTCGAAGATTGCACCAAGCCAACGGCCTGCTCAACCATTTTCTTAGAACCAATAAACAGAGGCACTCGTTGATGCAATTCTGTAGGTTCAACATCCATTACCCTTTGGGTGCCTGTAGAAGCCATTCCACCCGCCTGCTCCGCAATGTAAGCCATGGTATTGCACTCATACACCAATCTAAGCTTGCCATGTGGTACTTTATGGGTACCTGGATAAATAAAAATCCCACCTTTGAGCAAATTGCGGTGAAAATCCGCAATTAAGCTACCAATATATCGCGCGCCATAAGGCCTGTTGGTCTCTTTATCCGACTGTTTACACCAATTGATGTAATTGGTTACACCCGCTGGAAAATCAGCAGCGTTTCCTTCATTGATGGAAAAAATTTTACCTTGCTCGGGAATTTTGATATCAGGATGCGACAAACAATATTCTTGCAAACTGTCATCAAGGGTAAACCCATTCACACCATTTCCAGTAGTATACACAAGCATGGTACTACTTCCGTAAATGAAATATCCCGCAGCAACTTGATTCACTCCTTTTTGCAAACAGTCGGTAGTTGTGGGCGCAACAGCGGTGTTTTGTCTTTTGTAAATGGAAAATATAGTACCGATAGAGGCATTTACATCAATATTCGAGCTGCCATCTAATGGGTCAATTGTTATGATATACTCATTATGCTCGCCGCCTTCAATGAAATATGCATGGTCTTGCTCTTCACTAACCACAGCGCAAACCTCACCGCAGCGACTCAATACCGAAAGAAAAGTCTCATCTGCAATTACGTCCAGCTTCTTTTGATCCTCACCATGTATGTTGGTACTGCCATAGTCCCCGAGGATGTCTGCCAATCCCGCTTTGCGAACACTGCGATTCACCATTTTGGAGCCCAGTTCCATGGCTCTGAAGATTTTGCTGAATGCACCAGTGGCTCCTGCATGGCTTGCCTGTTGGTCTGCAATGAATTGTTCCAGGGTGGTCAATGACATGTTTTTCTCTTAAAAAGGCTGCAAATTTAAGGGTTAGTAACCAATTTTACCCCAAGAATTGGATAAGACCTCCTACCTTTGCACTTTCACACCGGGCTTATGAAAGTATTTAAATTTGGCGGAGCCTCTGTAAAAGATGCCGCTGGGGTTAGAAATGTGGCTGAAATCTTGGCGCGTTTTGCCAATGAAAATGTATTGGTTGTTATTAGTGCCATGGGCAAAATGACCAATAAGATGGAAGATTTGGTTCATGCTTATTTCTATAATACAGGACAAGCCCATGCTATTATCGCAGAAATCCGCGAATTTCATTACCAAATTCTGCAAGAACTTGGCGACACAAACTACATTCAACTCTACAACGACGTAGACAACCTCCTCCTAGAGCTTGAATGCATGGTAGAAAATCCAAACAATCTGGAAGACTATGATTTTGTATATGATCAAATAGTAGGCTTTGGCGAACTCCTGAGCACCCGTATCGTAAGCAGCTATCTTATCTCTCAACAAACCCGCAACCAATGGATTGATGCCCGAAACTTCATCATTACAGATAGCAGGTACCGCGACGGGAAGATTGCATGGGATAAAACGGAACACCTTATTTCAAGCCGGTTAAGAACCTTAGCAGAGAAGAACCTGGTGATTACCCAAGGATTTATAGGTCGCGACAGCATTAACGCTACCACCACATTGGGCCGCGAAGGTTCCGATTACAGCGCGGCTATTTTTGCACATTGCCTAAAAGCAGAATCTGTTACCATTTGGAAAGACGTGGAAGGGGTGATGAACGCCGACCCTAGAAAATTCCTCTTTGCAACGCTAATACCAGAACTCACCTATAACGACTCCATCGAGTTGGCCTATTATGGTGCATCTGTAATTCACCCTAAAACCATACAGCCGCTAAAGGCAAGGAATATTCCATTATACGTAAGGTCTTTTATAAATACTTCAGCTGTGGGTACCACAGTTTCAAACACTGCAAAATCACTGGAGATGCCATGTTATATTCACAAAACACACCAAGCATTGGTAGATATCAGCAGCCCGGATTTTAATTTCATTGTGGAAGACACCTTAAAAGGTATCTTTAGTTTGCTCGCTGAAAACAAATTGCGTTGCGGCATCATGCAAAATTCCGCCATCAGCTTCAGCTTTGTAACGGACGCAGATGAAAGCCGCTTAAGTAAAGTAAAACAAGCTTTTGAAAGCCTAGGCTTGCATTGCAATGTGCAAACAGAACTTGAGCTGCTTACCGTTTATAATGGCGTTCAAACCCGCACCGACGAAATCACATCGGGCAAGAAAATCAAAATGCAACAAAGCATAGGTAACACCGTGCACTTTGTCCTCGAAAATGCCTGATTTATTATTTATTGCAGAACCAATATTTGGCCCACCGCCAAACTATCGTTCGTTAGCTGATTCATTTTGCGGATATCCGCTACACTAATTCCAAACTTTCTAGATATAGAATACAAGGTATCGCCGGACTGTACCGTGTAGGTCTTGCTTGTATTGCCCGCAGATTTACTATCGGGGGCGGAGACCACAATTTCCTGTCCAGGTCGTAAGGCAGGACTGGCCATTTTATTCCAAATCATAATTGAATCTACAGATACATTGTAGAGCCTAGAGATAGAATACAAGGTCTCTCCTGACATTACTGTATGGTATTTTACGGAACGCGAAATAGCCGCTTGGGTGCTGCCTTTGGTGCTGTCGGCACCATTGGCTTTTATCCCTTGCTTCAGCACCAGTATTTGCCCTACTTTCAACCCTGAACTGCCGAGGTTATTCCATTGCATTAGCTCTGACACGCGAATGCCATATTTACTGGCAATGGAATAGAAGGTTTCACCTGCCTTTACTTCATGGAAACCCGCATCAGGAACAGGGGTATTTTCAGGAGCTTCATTATCAGCTGCTGTTGTTGAAGTGCGCACCGCGTTCGTTGTCTCAGGAACATCTGGATTCTTTGACTGCAAGGTCAGAACCTCACCTGCCTTCACTTGCTGGCCAGGCTTTAAGTTGTTCTTTTTATACAAATGCTTCAGTTTAATGCCGTAATCCTGCGAAATTCCTCGCATACTTTGTCCTTCTTGAACCGTAACAACAGCTACCGTTCCTTTGCGTTTTTTCGGCTTTAGGTACACAATTTCACCTGGATCCAATGACTCGCCGCGCTTCAAATCGTTGTATTTATAGATTTGCCAAGCACCCAATTCCTGCTCCTTCGCAATTTGTTCGGGTGTTTGTCCCGCGCGGGCAAGTACCGCCGGCAATCCATTTTTGGAAATATTGTTCTGTGCTGCGGTATCAGGAGAAAAATAGTCCTCTCCAAGTATAACCATGCTGTCATACATGGTAAGTCTGTACTTTTCAATTACGCCAATCAGGGTTTTTGCATACACCGGATTCGTAGCGTATCCCGCATTCTTCAGTCCATTTGCCCAACCTTGGTAATCCGTGGCACTCAAGGAGAATAATGAATTGTAGCGGGTTCCATTTTTCAGAAACATACTGTGGTCCCTATAGCTTTCCATAGCCGAACCATAGCCCCTAAAACACTCATTGGGTGCATCATCATCTGCCAAACAATGTGGGCCTGTCCACTCTTTTCTACATTTAATGCCAAAATGGTTGTTGCATTCTGTTGCCAACTTGCTGTTTCCACTAGCACTTTCCAAAATTCCTTGCCCTAAAGTTATGCTTGCAGGAATATTATAGACTTTCATTTCCTGCATGGCAGCATATTTGTATGTATTGATATAATCTTGTGTGGTCATTACCTGAGCCTGCACTGTATTGAAGGCTGAGGCAACCATTACCCATGATAAAATCGTCTTACAAACACGCTGAAATGTCATACGCATACACAAACCTAATTTCCAATAGTAGGCATCGCCCTAGCTATTTTTTAACATTATGTGGCTTACCCCAAAGATTAAACGCGAAAGGGGCACTTTTCGTTGCCCTATTTTTCTTTTTCCAGCACGACAGCCAAGCGCAACCCAAATCTGGGAAATTGGGTTTCACAGCGATATTCAGCCAAGACTCCGTGCATGTAGGTGATACCCTCGAAGTTATTCTGACCGCCAAAGTGCCCAATGGATGGTATGTATACAGTGAAAAAAGTGACTGCCCTGCAGATGATGGACCCCTGCGCGCAGAATGGAACTACAATTTTAACACAGCAGCTGCAGCCATAGGCGCTACCTACGGTGTGGGTGACGCGCTGGTGCGTGATGATGAGATTTGGAAATGCGCTACGGGTGAGTTTACCAAAACAGTTGAATTTCGCCAAAAAATAATTGTACAGCAAGCCGGTGGAACCATTACGGCGACCTTTTACGGTCAGCGTTGCTCCACCCAAGACGGCATGTGTGTGCTTATTCAGGAAGAAATCCAAATTACACTTCCTCCATCACCTTGAATTTCAGGACTTTGTAATTTTAAACTCCACTGCACTATATATACACGTCAATTCATATTTTTATCCGATTTTTGCACTTTCGCATGAAAAAAATCCTGCTCTTCCTCTTGGCTGCTTTTGCCCTCTCTGCCGCACAAAGTCAGATGGTGAAACCCACTATATTTTCAATGGTTCCCGCCAAAACTCAGGTTGCGGTTGGCGACATTATTGAACTCATCATTAGCATTACACCCAATGGAGACCGCCATATTTACAGCGAGAAAACCACCTGCGGCGCGGATGAAGGTTCCTTAGAAGCTGAACTGACCTTTACAGGGAACAACTTCGAACTTCTAGGCAAAGCAGTCGGTCAAGGTGATAAAATGCAGGTAGATGAAACCGCAGAGTTGGACGGTATTAAATGTCAAATTGGGGTTTTTAAAGGCAATGCCATTTTCAAACAAAAGATCAAAGTCAAAGGCGATATCAAGGACTTGGTATGCGCATTTTACGGACAACAGTGCAATGAGACTGGCTGTGTTCCCATTTCTATAAACATTCCTCTTAAGCAATCCATCACGGTTAGCACTGCTTCTGGCGCAACGCCAGTTGAATCCGGCGTGCAACCCACAGATACAATCGCAACCGATACTGCTGCTGCGCAAACCCAAAGTACAGCAGTGGCAACAGGGAATATATCCTACAAAGCAAAATCCGCAGATGAGGTAGGTAAATGTGCCAATCTTACCTATAAAGGCACCCTAGGCTTCACCAATGATAAAGAGGAAAAAGGATTGTGGCTGGTATTTTGGCTTGCACTTACTTCTGGATTGGTAGCCTTGCTCACCCCATGTGTATTCCCCATGATACCCATGACGGTGAGTTTTTTTATCAAGAATAAGGATAGAAAAAAAGCCATTCGCGATGGGTTAATATTTGCCGTATCTATCATATTAATCTATGTGGTACTTGGCACTGTAGTGGCCTTTACCTTTGGCGCCAATGCTGCCAACTGGCTGAGCACCCACTGGATTCCCAACGTCTTCTTCTTTGGTATATTTGTGATTTTCGCAGCCAGCTTCTTCGGTGCATTTGAAATTGTATTGCCGGCAAGTTGGGTAAACGCAATGGATCGCCGTGCCGATAAGGGCGGTATCACGGGACCTATTTTTATGGCTTTCACCATCGCTTTGGTGTCATTCAGCTGCACCGGTCCTATAGTAGGTACCGTGCTCATCGAATCTGCCAAAGGCGGCATTATCACACCCGTTATCTCCATGTTGGGCTTCTCTTTGGCATTCGCATTGCCCTTCGGATTGCTTGTTATATTCCCAAGTTATCTTAGCAGCTTGCCTAAAAGCGGTGGATGGTTGAACTCTGTAAAAGTGGTATTGGGCTTCGTAGAATTGGCATTTGCCTTAAAGTTCTTAAGCACTGCAGACCAAACCTACCATTGGCATATACTCGATCGTGAAGTGTATTTGGCCTTGTGGATTGTGATCTTCACCCTTTTGGGCATTTACTTGCTCGGGAAGTTGAAATTCTCTCACGATAGTGATGTGCCCTATTTATCCGTTCCGCGCTTATTCCTTTCCATTGGAGTGTTATCTTTCGTCGTATACATGATTCCAGGTCTTTGGGGCGCGCCCTTAAAGGCACTTGCTGGGTATTTGCCTCCCATGGGCACCCAAGACTTTGATATTCGCAAAATCTCTCAAGAGGCCGCTGGAAATGAAGTACTCACTTGTACAGAAGCCAAATACGCAGATGTATTTCACCTGCCCCATGGCATTCAAGGATATTTTGACTACGAGCAAGCATTGGCTTGCGCTGCCGAACAAAACAAGCCCCTTTTCATAGATTTCACAGGTCATGGCTGTGTAAACTGCCGTCGCATGGAAGAGAAAGTGTGGAGTGATGCTACAGTGCTAAAAATCTTGAAAGAAAAGTATGTGGTGGTGTCGCTGTATGTGGATGATAAGAAAGTAAAACTCCCAGAGAACGAGATTTTTACCGCCAAGAGCACAGGAAAGAAAGTGACTCTATTGGGCGACAAGAACGCAGAAATACAGGCCTGTTACTTCAATTCCAACAGTCAACCTATGTATGTGTTGATGCATGCAAATCAAACCTTGTTGCAAAATCCGGGCAGTGCTGAAACTTTTGAATACGACCCAAAATTATTCGCAGACTTTTTGAACAACGGACTTACAGAATTCAACAATATCAAACCCTAAGCCATGCAGTCGCGCATATTATCGCATTTTACAGAAGCAGCATCAGTACTGCAACAATTCATATCAGACCCTATAAATATTGCACGCATAGAGGCCGCAGCAGAAATTATGGCGCACAGTGTGAAACACCAAGGCAAAATTATCAGCTGCGGTAACGGTGGCAGCCACTGCGATGCCATGCATTTCGCAGAAGAGCTAACGGGAAGATACAGAAACAATAGACCCGCCATTGCAGCCTTGTGCATTAGCGATGTAAGCCATATTAGTTGTGTTGCCAATGATTTCGGATATGAACAAGTATTTAGCCGTTTCATCGAAGGCTTAGGACAAGCCCAAGACTGCTTATTAGCAATCTCTACTACCGGCAATTCTAAAAATGTGGTAAATGCCGCTGAAACTGCGAAGGCCAAAGGCATGAAAGTCATTGCACTCACCGGCAAAGATGGCGGGGCACTGGCGAATATCGCAGATATTGAAATTAGAGCTCCCTTTTCTGAATACGCCGACAGGGCGCAAGAAATCCATATTAAAGTCATTCACAGTCTTATCGACGCGATAGAACAGCATCAATCAAAAGATTGATGGTTCAAAATCGAAACTATTCGATAGATTCGCCCTTTTACTACCATGCGATTAAGTCATAAGCTCACCATTCTCAGCTTCATGCAATTCTTTGTATGGGGAATATGGTTGATTTCATTGGGTGGATACATGTTCGCCAACTTTAATTCACCGATAGACCCTGATCTAGGTTCCAAGGTGGGCAACACATATGGCACCATGGGTTGGGCCTCGCTTTTTATGCCCGCCTTCTTGGGTATCTTAGCCGATAAATACCTCAGGGCGGAAATCGTGCTCGGCTTGAGCCATTTATTCGCGGGATTTGCGCTGTATTATGCGAGCACCGTTCATACCGCTTCTGAAATGTATTGGGCCATTTTCGCGGTCAGCTGCTTCTACATGCCTACCATTGGCTTATCCAACTCCGTTTCGTATGCGTTGCTATCGAGAGAGAGCCTAGATGTTCAAAAATCCTTCGCCCCTATAAGGGTTTGGGGTACCGTAGGATTTATTGTAGCCGAATGGGCCGTTGATCTAGCCGGTTGGACCCAAAACAATAATCAATTCTATTTTGCAGCCCTTGCGGAGGCCTGTGTTGCACTCTATTGCTTTACACTTCCTCCTGTTGCAGTGAGTAGGACGTCTGGCCGCAAATCACTAGCTACACGCTTAGGGCTTGATGCCTTCCAGCTATTCAAAAACCCCATGATGGCTAAATTCTTCCTATTTGCCATGTTTCTCGGTGGTGCTTTGCAGATTACCAATATGTTTGGGAATCCCTTTTTAGGTGATTTTGGGAGCAACCCTATGTATGTAAATAGCTTTGCCGTAAAGCACAGCAATATTTTGATATCCTTATCTCAGATTTCTGAAACCTTGTTTATACTGGCAATCCCCTTCTTCTTAAGAAAATTTGGCATCAAACAAGTTATGCTGTTTAGTATGATTGCTTGGGTGCTCCGATTTGGCTTGTTTGGAATTGGAAACCCAGGTACAGGCTTGGTATTCCTACTCCTGTCTATGGTTGTATATGGTATGGCGTTTGACTTCTTTAATATTTCAGGATCCTTGTTTGTTGACAAAGAAGCCAAACCTGGCATGCGCGCCAGCGCACAAGGCCTTTTCATGCTCATGACCAATGGTCTGGGAGCCATTCTTGGAGGTTGGTTTGCGGGAGAAATCGTAGATGCGTTTACCAATGCCAGTGGCAGTAAAGACTGGACTTCTATCTGGTTTTCATTTGCAGGCTATGCCGCAGCAATTGCAGTGTTGTTTCTTGTTTTGTTTCGCTATAAACGCAGCGAAACTCAATCGCCCGTGATTGCCTAATCTTTCCCTTGCTCGAACCGCTTGTATTCGTCTTCCTCTTCGTCGTCAGGCTCTTCAAACCAGCTGGGATGCTTAGGATGCGGGAATAGCTGTTGAATGCGTTTTCTGTACACCCAGGCAATCAATCCACCGGCTACGACTCCGCTTAAGTGGCCATCCCAAGAGACTTCTGCCTGAAGCGGGAACAAACCCCACACGGCGCTGCCATAGAACAAAATCACTACGAGCATAATCACCATGGGTCCACGGCGCTGGGAAATGAGCCCTGCGGCAACAAGAAACCCAATCAAGGCATACACAACACCACTGGCACCCACGTGTAAGAATTCTCCTCGGGCGAATCCAAACATGAACAACCCGGTAAGCAACCAGCACAGTGCCAATACACGAGATGCCAAAGGACTATAAACAATGTACAACAAGGCGGCTAGCGCAGTCAGAGAGAGTAAGTTATGTGTAAGGTGTTGGAGATTGGCATGTACCAATGGGACCGTGAGTATACCTGCAAGGTAGGCAGGATCGCGCGGGTGAATACCATAGGCGCCTGTATTGATTTCAAAAAGTACAGCAGTGTAATAGCACCATGCGATGACAATGGCGAGAAGTGCCGGAATAAGGAGCTTTTTTACAATATCACGCCAGAGGTTCATGAAGGTCGATGCTACAGTTTAACCATTCTGCATCAAACTTAACACCATACTTCTCATAAAAGCGAATCGCAGGTTCATTCCAATCCAAAACCTGCCATGTCATGCGCGGATAGTTGTTTTCTCTGCCAAATTGTACGCAAGCTGCGAAAAGCTCCTTCCCAATACCTTTTCCTCTGTGGGCTTCATTGACTACAATATCTTCCAAATAGAGCACAGGGCCTTTCCAAGTAGAATAGCGGACATAGCAAAGAGCCATACCCACGATGGTGTTTTCCATGGAGGCAACCCAACAGTGAAACAAAGGTGTTGCCCCCCAGCCGTGTAAGCGAATGGCTTCAGCAGTATTTATAACTTCATGAGGTGCTTTCTCATAAACTGCCAATTCATGGATGAGTTGAAAGATACCATCAGCATCTTCGAATGATGCAGGTCGAATAATGGGCGTTGAAAGTGAAACGGGAGTACCGTTCATAATTAGCGAACCGCTAATTTTTGGGTTTTGGTAGATTCACCACTTTTGATTTGCACAAAATAAACACCTTTGTCCAACTTCGCATCAGAAAGTTCGATGCGCACGTGGCCATTGGCGAAATCTGTTGGCTTGAGTGGATAGTTGTATACAACTTGACCAAGCACGTTAGAGATAACAATACTTGCAGCAGGATACTGTGTTTCTGTAAAATCCAGATTTACATTAAAGTAAGATCCGTTAACAGGATTTGGGTTAATGGTAAAAGAAGGACCAGTAGCCACAGGGCCAGAGGCTTGGACTGCGGTGAACAGCGGCGTAAGCATGAGCAGTATAAGTGCGATTTTCTTCAATTGATTTCCCCTCTTTGCAAATATAAAACAAAAAAAGGCACTTTTGCAAGTGCCTTTTTAATTTCTTGAGTTCGCTTGAATTAGTCCTTCTTAGCAGGAGCTTCAGTCTTAGCAGCAGTGTCAACAGTTGCAGCAGCAGTGTCAACAGTAGCAGCAGCTTCTGGAGCAGCAGCAGTAGTGTCTGCAGCAGCAGCAGTGTCAGCGTTAGATGTTTCAGTTGAACCTGAGCAAGCCGCGAAAGCGAAGATAGCGCAAGCAGCGATAGCGAAATAGATCTTTTTCATTTTGTTTACTTCCTGATTAAATGTGCCGCAAAAATAAGCGCACAAAGTTATTTTGCAAAATATTTTTATTTTTTTTTTAAAAATCTCTCACACACCCTTCAAAAAACACAATCTAACCCTCTACTGCATTGAGTTCTATTGGGTTGGATGTTTGTTTTATTTTTTTACTCCGCAGACTTAGAACGCCTAAATGTGCTCTGCATGGCAATATAAACAGCTACCAATGCCACCATTACTATAAACAACATAGACATCTGGGTGCTTAGTTTGGGCGTTTTAGGTAATGCCAAGATCACTACAGTGTTGATTACCATCTGTACTCCAAAATAAATGAAGCTCACCGTTAAATGCGGCCATTTGCGCAAATGAACCAATCGTTTGAATAGGAAATCCCTATGAGGCACAAAAATGTTCTCTCTTAGAATAAGTTTGTATACCACCGTAAGGCCTGCGTCAGCACCAAATACGCTAAACAACAGCAGGTAAGCGTAATTACCCGTCGTTAACAGCAGATTGTACATGAGGTATAAAATGATAAACGCAATGCCGATACTTCCCACATCACCAATAAAAGCCAAAGCCCTGGTGCGGATATTGAATGCACCAAAAATTCCTAGTGGAACCAATATTGCAATAAGGAAGTGCGAATTGGTAAAGTGTAACGCCTGACCTTGTTGGCCAACAAGGGTCTCATTTAGGTACAGAAACGATGACAACACTAAAATACAGTGAAGCGTGAGCATGCCATTAATGCCGTCCATGAAATTGTAGGCGTTGAGGACCCCAACTCCAAATATAATCGCAGCGATGCCTAATGCGATTGCCTCAGGACCATAAGATTGAAATGACTGAAAGGGCAACTGGCTTACCATAATGGATACAGCCAATACCTGCACGGCAAGTCGGAAACTATGCTTTAAGAAAAACAAATCATCTAGGAAACTGATACTCGTGAGCAGAAAAAATCCCAACACAAATAAACCCGAGAGTTCAAAGGGTTGCCAAAACAAATAAATGATGAAAGCAAGCACGAGAATAATGCCCATACCTGTCACTGTAGGCTGTCGATGGGAGCTTCTCCCATTTGGATGATCATGCAGTCCATAACGGTGCGCCAATTTCATAAACAGATAGGCACCGATACTGCATCCAGAGATCATAGAGAAGAAAAGGGTTAGACTTAATTCCACGTTCGTTTCCGGATTTGTGGCAAAAATAAGTGATTCTCATTATCTCATTGAGCTTTTTTTATACAAGTTGTATGTACAAATTGCCCAAATGCCTATTTAATTGTACAGACCCTCAATGTAATCAGCGAACTTCTCCATAACTACTTTGCGCTTGATTTTCAGTGTAATAGTCATATCACCATCCTCAACACTAAAGGGATTGCGCTTCACAAGGAACTCCTTAACGCGTTCAAATTTGGCCACATTCTCATTCAAACGTTTTACCTCACCCGCCACCCAGGCAATCACTTTTTCATCCTGTACAAAAGGATCATTTTCCACAAAATAGCTATCAGGCAAACCAAGTTCTGGTTGCATGTCTTCACGGTTCGGAACTATAATGGCTGTCACAAATTCCCGCTTGTCTCCTATGATGAATATTTGTTCTATTCTAGAGCTTCTTAAGAAGTTGTTTTCCAACTGGGTAGGATAAATATTCTTACCCAAACTGGTAACCAACATATTTTTCAGGCGATCCGTAATTTTCAAATACCCTCTATCAAAACGTCCGATATCCCCTGTGTGAAACCAGCCTTCTGCATCAAACACATTGGCGGTTTCATCGGGTTTGTTCCAATAGCCTTTCATAATATTCGGGCCCTTGGCCAATATTTCTCCCTCTTCACAAGCAAAGTTTGGATCAAAAGAAAAATAGTCCTGCACTGTAATCATCTCTTTCGTATCAATATTCTGAATAGCCACCTGTTGGCGAGGCGCCACCCGTCCCACCGTGCCATACAATTGACGGTGAAATTCATTTACAGTCATAAATGGTGAGGTTTCAGTTAGGCCAAAACCTTCCTGAACTTTCAGTCCCAAATTGGCAAAGAACTCTCCTACATGTGGGGGCAACGCACCACCACCACTGACAAACAACTTCATTCTTCCACCCATCTTTGCTTTGATCTTAGAATACACCAATTTTTCGCCAATGGAGTAGGACAATGCCAACAATGGACCCGGGGTTTTACCCTCTTCTTTAAGCCTGCGTACTTTATCACCTACACGCAGTGCCCATCTAAATATGGCAAATTTCACCTTACCAGATTCCTTTGCATTCTTAGCCACTTTATCGTGTATGCGTTCCAACAGCCTTGGCACGCACGCCATAAGCGTAGGGTTCACTTCGTTAATGTTCTGCGCCACCTTGTCAACAGATTCTGAAAACGCAATTTGTGCCCCTACATACTGACTTAAATAGTTGGTAGCCATGCGTTCGTAAACGTGACTTAAGGGTAGAAAACTCAAGTAACGGTCGTGTTTATTGATGTCTGGTACCAAATCAATGGCATCAAAGCAATTGGTGAGAAAATTACCGTGGGTCAACATGGCGCCCTTAGGCACACCGGTTGTTCCGCTGGTATAGATAAAAGTGGCAATATCATCCCGAGTCACCTGCGCATACATTGATTCGGCTGTATCATTCCATTTCTCTTTATTGGAACGGCCTATTTCTAGCGCCTGGCTAAAGGTTAGAAACTTATCATTGGTATCAATGTCTTCGGGCATTGAGATTATGCGCAATACATCAGGACACATGGTCTCTACTTTCTTAAACTTTTTCAGCAGAAAATGATTCCCTGTAAATAAGATTTTGGCACCACTATCATTTAAAATAAATGCCGTTTCATCCGCTGTGAGTGTTGGATAAATTGAAATATTGATCATGCCCAACTTCTGTAAGGCCTGGTCAATAAAATAAAATTCAGGAGAATTTTCCATTACCATAGCCACCCTATCCCCTTTTTGGAGTCCATTTTCCAAAAAATAAGATCCTAGGCAGCTGGCCTTATCTAATACTTCGGCATAACTTATTTCATTCCACACCCCTTTTTCTTTGCGAATCAAATAGGTGTCTTCTGGCTTGTTTATTGTGTTTGCGGCATGCAAAAACATGGCATGCAATGAGGGAAAGCCAGGGTCATGTAGCTGAGATTTGCTCGTAATTGTCATAAGGAAAGTGGCAAATTGCCACAAAAAAAGTAAATAACCAAAAAATCCAATTACCGATGGTAAACACGGCGGGTCCAAATATCCAAGATATTGGGTTGCTCCTGCCACTTGATTTCATCGGCTTCTTCTGGAGTATCACTCCTAAAAATATAGACGTAATAGTATTGGTTTTCAGGCATGAAAAATTTATATGCAGTTACCCCTTTAGCATACATGTTTTTAATATGCTTATTGGCATTACTTTCATTTTTAAAGACCCCAATTGTAACATAATAGCCGTTTTTCGGATAGTCGCGTTCTAAAGACTTTAGCATTATTTTACTCGTATCATAGCCACTTTTTAAGAACTTCATTTCCTCGAAAGAGCTTATAACAATCGTATCGTTGCGAAGCTTTATTGTCTCTACAGAAATCACATTCGCAGAGTTACCCGCGTTGGCTGCCTGTTTCTTTGGCTGCACCTTGCCGTCATCTGTATCCTCTGTATATGTTGAATCCCCAGCGGCTATTTGAAATGCAATCGCGTCATAATCAATATCCGAAACCAGATCCGAGGTCCTACCCAACTGAATCGCAGTATAGAATTCATGGCCACTACCCAACAGTTTACTTTCTGCAGCATAGGGCATAGAATATGAGTATCCGATCTTGATGGTATTTCTCACGGTACCTCCAATTTGCAGGGATATGTTCTTATTTCCCGCACTATGAATTCCAATAGACACCACATCCTTCAAGGTCAAATTGGCACCATATTGCAATAAGGCATTTTTAAAATTGTACGAACTCACACTCATTACAGGGTGCAATAACAAGTCTCGATTCAACTTGAATTTGACAGAAACAAATGCATTCTGGGTATTGGCTAGTTGATACTGAGCAGTGTAATTATAATAGTCAAAATCAAACCGCGGTTTATTTAACCTTCCACTAGAAACCCCAAACAAAAATCCGCTTAATTGATAACACAATGACAGTCGGAAATCCAATCGATTTATGGTTTTGCCCTGCTGCAAACTCAAATAATAGGGATCGTCCTGACTGATAACATCAATAGCATTGGGGTTAAACCGCTGTGACAGCATTCCCAAGGAAGCAGCTGCATGCAGACGGTTCCGTTTGGAAAATGGCAATGTATAGGCATACGAAACATAGCCATTGGTAAGGGTAGAGAACCCAACTTTTTCTTGACCCAAGTTAAAGCCAAGCCCCACGCGCTTATCCGGATTTGGGAAGGTAGCGCTAGCCATCAAATTGGTAGGACTGCCTTTTATTCCGGTAAACAAGCGATTGTAAAACAAACTTACCTGAGACTTATTCGTAGCATTTAACGCTGCTGGGTTTATTAAACTCCAGTCTTGATAATACTGATCTATGCGGGTGGCCAATTGTGCACTACTGGTGCCGACCAATCCAAGAATTGCGATGAGGGGGAATAGCTTCTTCATTAGTAGGCGATATGCAAATACCCTCTAAAGGGCTCTTTTTCTGTTGGAACTTCTATAGTGTACAAGTAATTACCTGCCGGCAATGGGTATCCTGTTTTATCGGTACCCACCCAAGTGTGGTTGTAACCCGAAGTCTGCTGGTATACCAATTCACCCACGCTATTAAAAATACTCACTTTACCGATTTCAATATTGGGTACTTCACGCAAGTCCCATTGGTCATTCTTACCATCACCATTGGGGGTAATCATATTGGGTATCCGTATAAACAAAGGCTCAACAACCCGCACTTTAACAGAATCAAAATCTATGCAGCCATTTCCATCTGTAACCTTGAGATAATAGGTGGTGTTTTCCTGAGGTCTTACACGGGTGCGAACGGAATCAGGACTTTCTACCTCGGTGCGAGGCAACCATTCGTATGTAATTCCTCCATCACCTTTCAGCGTGATATATCTGCCTCTGATCAGTGCAGTATCCTTCCCTGCATCAGCAAACACAGGAGGATGCCGCTTTACTACCACACTATCGACAACAAAGCAGAAAGGACTGGTATATGCAGTAACTCTTTGAGTTCCTGGCGTCTTAAAGTAGCGTGTTCTGGAGGTATCTCCATCATCCCATTTTACGTAGGCCCCACCGTTGGCGCGGGTGCGGAAAGAATCTCCCTCACACACTGGATTGTTGCTGCTACTCACCAAATTGATGGTGGGCGCATTGGTAAGTACAATATTTCTTGTAAGGCTATCCTGACAGCCATCATTGGTGCCAACAATCAATCGAACCGCATAATTCCCCCCACTCGCATAGGCATGGGTAGCAGTGACACCCGCACCTGACTGGCCATTGCCAAATCGCCAAGTTCTAGAAGTTATTGCGGCAGGCAATGCCGAAGAGCTGTCTGAAAATTCTGCAGGTTTTGGCAAACAATAAGTGGCTACGCCAAACTTAATTCCGACAGAGTCCTTAACCCGATACGTTTGGGTAACACTATCGCGACACCCTCTATCCGTAACAGCAAGCAATTTTACAGTGAAAGAGCCACTTTCTGTGCGCTGACCCACATTGGTCCCCACTTTGAAAGGCGAACCCCATGAAAATACAGGTGTGATCACTTGTCCCTGCTGCGCAGTCGATGCATTTTTGAAGCTAAACAAGTTGCCGCGGTAACACTGAATAGAGTCATTGGGAACAATAGCTTTATCCAAGTAGAATGACGCTTTGGGCAGTGCATATATGATTACAGCGCGGTTAAACGTGTCTTTGCAACCGCTTTGCGCTTCAACTGCCAAACCCAATTGGTAGGTTCCAGAACTTGGGAATACCTGCTTCCACACTTTTCCTGAGCCGGAAGCTGCGCTATTTACAATCCAAGACCAGGTTTTAATCGTGTCGCCAACAGACCCACCCAAGCCGGTAAACACGGTCGTGTCGAACTGGCAGGTATTGTTGGTAATGAAATTAGGCGTTGGTTTTTTGTAGATATTGATAACCTTGATAAAGGTATCAATACAGCCCGAATTTGAGGTGGTGATTAAGGTTACGGTATACTTACCGGGGCTGGCATATTGGTAATTAAATGCCAAACCACTGCGGTTGTTCCCATCACCCAGTCGCCATGCACGTGTGGTAATGGTATCCGGAGATGGTATTGTAGAACCATCGATAAAACTTAGCGGCTTTCCAAAACAATCGTCTCCTTTTGCAAAAAATGCATCTGGACCATTTTTAAGGGTAATGGGGATGGTAATGGTATCCAACAAATTCAGTGTATTGGTTACAATCAAACGCACATCAAATGGCCCTGGGGAAGTAAAGGTAAACTTAGGATTCCTAAGTGTAGAAGTATCTGCATTACCAGGCACACCGAAATCCCAGCGCCATTTATTTATCGTAGACTTGAACGTGAAGGAGCTATCGCGAAATTGAATCGGCGCATTTACACATTTACCGGTCCAGCCGAACTTAGCGACTGGCTCGCGGCGACCGAGTGTATTTGTGCCACCAACCACATTGGCAAGGGTAAAGATTCCCGCGGTATCGCTGGTATTCGACGCTTTGATCGTACCCAAGAAGCGGGTATTGCCTACCCCACCCAGATTAATAAACGCGCTAATCAAAGGCTGGTATGCCACCAATCGCAGTTTGGAGGGATCGAAAACTTCATCATCGTTTTTTGTAGAATCGTATTGTACCTGATACCTAAACCCGCTAGGGGTAGATAGATTTTGGTGTCGGAAATGCCAATAATGCACCTTTGAAATATTCTTAATCCCAGGAGGTAGATTCACGGGAGCAATGGGTACCGCAAAGGCGGTGGCCCAATATCGGTTTTGTGTTGTAGTACTCTGTTTAAACGAGCAATACACAGGCCTAAAATCGCCGCCAGTGCCGATAGGGAAGTACATATCAGCAACTACCGAAAGGTTATTGACCCGGTGCAATTTATTGTCTACAAACGAGGTGCGAGAACCACCTGAAACGGTACACTTGAACCCAGCAACGAGATTGTTATTGGTGCCTGAGGCATCGATAATACCGTTGATGAGCCGCAGACTGTCGGTAACAATAAAGTCACGACCGCCGAGAATTGTAGCGCGCTTTCCAACACCGTTCATTCTGAAACAGGTAACAGAAATATTGTCGAGCAAGCTAAAAGTAACAGACTTAGTAACGATGATACACTCTGGGTAAGCACCTCCGGTAATCTGTACAATATCGAGGTCACTTATAGCAGCGAGGGCACCTGCAATGGTCTTTTTAGGGCCATTTACCCCACTGCTAAATGCGTCAAACTTGCCATTCCACGCATCATTGCCAAAATCACCGTCCACATAGAAGGTGGTAGCCTGAACAGCATGTACGAATGCCATTAGGGCAACAATTACTATTGTCCTGATATTATTAAGACTCATACTCCGGATTACGAAAATAGCACATCCGGACGAATTTCCCTAACAGCCGTCCATTAAAATAATAGAATCTTCAACATACTGTTGAAAAACCTCAGACTGCTTCGGCTTCTACGCTTTGCACTTCTGGCACCATTCGGCGCAAAAGGTTTTCGATACCTGCCTTCAGTGTCATGGTAGAGCTCGGGCAACCGCTGCAACTGCCTTTCATTTGAACCGTAACTATGCCATCTTTGAAACTCTTAAAATCAATAGCACCGCCATCCATTTCCACAGCGGGGCGCACGTGATCATCCAGAAGTTGGCGGATTTTGCGTTCGATTTCACCCTCTTCTTCTTCACTAAGTTCTTGGGTTTTGGTCACGATTTCTTTTCCATCCTCAATCCACTCTTTGAAGAAAGACCTTAAATCAGGAATTAAGTCGAACCACTCGTAATCTTCATTTTTGGTAATAGACACGAAGTTGTTCATGATAAACACGCCTTTCACAAAAGGCATTTCGAAAAGAGCCAATGCCAATGGACTGCGTCCTGCACTTTCAGCCGTTCGGAAATCGGCACTGTCGTTTGGCAAAAACATTTTATTTGCCACAAACTTCATACTCGCCGGATTGGGAGTTGCCTCAGCATAAACGGTCACAATATTTTCTAGACTCTTTTCCATGGTGCAAATTTACAACGCTTTCGGATATTATTTGTATTGAATCTAAATAACAAAGTATACACAAGACCGTTTTACTTTCAGAAAATGCATTTGATTTGCAATTTATGGCCAAAATTAAAACTACATTTTTCTGTCGTTCCTGCGGATTTGAAAGTCCAAAATGGGTAGGTAGATGCCCGTCCTGCAATGAATGGAACACATTTACTGAAGAAAAAGTAGTACAAGGCAAAACGCAGTCTGTGCGCCAAGCGCCTAAGGAGAAAATCGCACCCGTAAAAATTTCTGAAATCCGTGCAGGTGAAATACCGCGAATGCACCTTTCCGATTCAGAATTGAATCAGGTATTGGGCGGTGGAATTGTGCCAGGCTCCGTAGTCTTACTTGGCGGTGAGCCCGGCATAGGAAAAAGTACATTGCTGCTACAAGTAGCATTGCACAGCGAATTTAAAACCCTGTATATCAGTGGAGAAGAAAGTCCTGAGCAAATCAAAATGCGGGCTGACCGCTTGGGAAATGACAAAGGCAATGCTTCCATCGTGTCGGAAACCCTTTTGGAAAATGTGCTGGATGCCATGAATGAATTTCAACCCCAATTGGTGATTGCCGATAGTATTCAAACTTTGTATAGTGATTTGTTAGACAGCACACCTGGCAGTATTGTTCAGATTCGCGAGTGCACGGCCAAACTCATTCAATTTGCGAAAGAAAACCACGTACCCGTAATTCTCATTGGACACATCACCAAAGATGGCAGTATCGCAGGACCCAAGCTGCTGGAGCACATGGTGGACACTGTGCTGCAGTTTGAGGGCGACAAACAATACACCTACAGGGTATTACGCACCTTGAAAAACCGCTTTGGAAGCACCAATGAAATGGGCATCTACAATATGTCTGGTGCGGGATTAGAGGCGGTATTGAATCCTTCAGAAATTCTCTTAGCCCAACGCGATGAGCAACTATCCGGCGTCGCTATAGGTTGCGCCTTGGAGGGCGTGAGGCCTTTGCTGTTAGAGGCACAAGCATTGGTAAGTACTGCAGTCTATGGCACACCCCAGCGTTCATCTACAGGATTTGACCTGAGAAGATTAAACATGTTGCTCGCCATTATTGAGAAACGCTGTGGGTTCCGACTTGGGCAGCAGGATGTTTTTATCAATATCGCAGGCGGATTGCGCTTAGAAGACCCATCCATTGATTTGAGCATTGCAGCCGCTGTGATGAGCAGCTTCCAAGGCATTCCTTTAAACCCAAAAACAGTGTTTTGCGCAGAAGCGGGACTGAGTGGCGAAATCCGCGCGGTGCAGCGTGTAGAGCAGCGCATAAGCGAGGCTGAGAAATTGGGATTCGAAGAAATTGTGCTGAGCAAATACAACAAAATCCCAACGGGAAAGCGAAAAATACAAATTCGCACTTTTGGCAGGATTGACGAAGTATTTGAGTGGATATTTGGCTAAAAGCATAGAACAAAAGGCCCATTCCCATTTGGGCTTGAGGATATTCACATACACGGCATAACTCTGCAAGATGTTGTCATTGAGAGTTATTTCATTTGTACAAGAATTATGATTCAAAAAGGGATTTCACTTAAGGGATTCAACACCTTTGGTTTTGGGATAGATGCAGCACTTTTTGGGCGTATCACCCATACTGAGGCCATAGAGGCCATTTGGAAAACCACCCTAATTCCTTCGAGCCACCTGCTTATTCTCGGCGGTGGAAGCAATGTTGTTTTTGCTGGCAATTATCCCGGATTGATATTGAAAAATGAAATTATGGGTAAATCCATAATTCAAGAAACCGACCAACATGTTTTACTGAGAATTGGTGGCGGCGAAAATTGGCATGAAACGGTGATGTGGGCCGTATCCAATGGCTGGGGAGGCATGGAGAACCTCAGTCTTATTCCAGGCACAGTAGGAGCTGCTCCAATTCAAAACATTGGGGCTTACGGCACTGAGTTGGAACAGGTATTTGACCACCTCGAAGCTTTTGATTTGCAAGAGGGTAAGCGGGTAACTTTCAACCATGAGCAGTGTCGTTTTGGCTACCGCGAAAGCATTTTCAAGCACGAGTGTAAAGGCCGATACTTTATTACCCATGTTGTTTTACGGCTTGACAAAAATCCAACGGTAAACGTAAAATATGGCGACATACAGGCAGAATTGGACGGACTAGGCATAGCCAATCCGAGCATACAGGATGTGTCGAATGCAGTTATACAGATTCGAAGAAGCAAATTGCCAGATCCTGCTATCTTGGGCAATTGCGGTAGCTTTTTCAAGAATCCCGTTATTGAAATCCAGCATTTCACCGCATTACAAGCGCAATATCCAGACATAAGAAGTTTCCCCGCTGCTGAAGGAACCGTAAAGGTCCCCGCGGCATGGCTCATTGAAAAATGCGGATGGAAAGGATTTCGGCGGGGTGATGCAGGAGTGCATGCAAAACAAGCATTGGTATTGGTGAATTACGGCCATGCCAGTGGACCCGAAATCATTGGCCTCGCCAAAGAAATTCAACAATCGGTATGGGACAGGTTCCAAGTTCGGTTGGAGATGGAAGTAAATGTGAGGTAACAAGCCCATCATTTTACCTTGATTTGACCAATTCCCGCCTATTTTATTGCATACAGTAACTGCATAATTCAGTAACTTTGCATAGAATGCTTCACAGAAAAATTCTAAGTCTATGCATGCTTGCAGCGATGGTGCATGTAGGAAGGGCCCAAAGTGGATTTGAGCACACCGTGATACGGGACATTAAAGCACCCTTAATTGCGGTATTTGACCCCATGTTGAGTGAAGACAATTGGGTGGCGGCACAACCCGCGGCAATGCCCGAGCACGCGCCAGGTTCAGAAGACCTGAGAAAGCGCATTGACGCAGCGCGCATGTCACGCATGAAAGGCCCGATGAACCGCGGCAATTATAGCGGCAGGACCACCAACCCAAGCTTCATTGCTCCCGTAATTGAGGGAAGTTATAACGGCGGAGGAGGCGGTGGTACACCGAATGACAACCACTTAGCCGTAGGGAATGATGGAAAGTTTATCAATGTATTGAACACTACCATTCGTGTGCACAGTGCAGATGGTCCAATTATTAGATCTTGGAGTTTGGAAAACTTCGTAAACAATCCCGGAATCAAAATTGACCCCATCCCTACCCTTACTCGGGTGTATGATCCGCGCGTGTTGTATGATCCCATTGCAGACCGATATATCATCGTGTACATGCATGGAACCACCGATGTAACAAGCTTTATCGTAGTAGCTTTCAGCACCAGCTCAGACCCTTTGAAACCTTGGAATGTCTACAAAATCCCTGGCAAACCTACCAACGACTTGATTTGGAGTGATTATCCTATTGTGGCACACAATAGCGAGGATCTTTTTTTTACGGTAAACCTTATTGGCAACGGAGCCAGCTGGGAAGAAGGATTTACAGAGGCTGTGATTTGGCAAATTCGCAAAGAAGACGGCTACAAAGGGGATACCTTGCACAAAAACGTCTACACGGGTATCAAATACGAAGGCAAAGCTTTGCGGAGCATTTGTGCCATTCAGAACAACCCTATGCCTACAGGCACTGACAACTATTTTATTACAGTAAGACCGCTTGCAGAACAAAATGATACTGTATTTATGCTCAGGGTGAACAACACCCAAAAAAGCGGTTTGGCTGATTTGGAAACGAAGGTATTGCGCAGTGAAGTCCCCTATGGTTTTCCGCCTAGCGCATTGCAGCCCGACACCTCTTACAAGCTGCGCACCAACGACTGCCGTGCCTTAACGGGTATTCGCACGGGAAACACAGTGCAGTTTTTGCAAAACACCATGAACTTTAACACCATGCAGGCCCATCTGACCCATAGTACGGTGTATAATATTGATGGAAATGCATTTATACGCGGAGGACTCATTACAGACGACTCACTAGACCTAGGTTACCCCGCCATAGTGGCAGCATCAACCAAGGATGCTGAAGCCTCCTCCCTTATCACTTTTGTTTACAGCAGTCCATGGCATTTTCCTGGAACGGCGGTTATCTATCGCAACCGCTATGGCGAATACTCTGATATTGTAAAAGTAAAACAAGGACAGTCTTTAATCTATTACAACTACATCCCTAAAGGCGAACAACGTTGGGGCGACTACGAAGGCATACAGGCCAAATACAATGAACCGGGGGTATATTATCTTGTAGGTTCCTACGGAATTAGCAACAGCATGAATGCTTGGGTTGCACGCATTACCTTAAACGACACGGTATATACCCAACCTGTATCTAATGTTAGGGTATTTCCAGTACCAGCGCAGTCTGATATCTTCACGGAGATTCAGGTTACCCAAGAAGGCAAATACAGCATCAGCCTATACAATACGTTGGGACAGAAAGTAAAAGACAAACCTGCTATGGAATTGTCGGCAGGAACCCATTTGTTGCGCATAGACCCGAATAGTGTAGCACCGGGTGAGTATATTATTCATGTAATAGCGCCGGACAGCAAGATCATTCACAAAGAAAAAATCATAATACTTTGACCCAGGAAGCCAAACCAGGAGAGGTTTTCCTGATAGATAAGCCCTATGGCTGGACCTCCTTTCAGGCCGTAAAAAAGGTAAAGTGGATGCGTATGGCAAAGAAATGTGGCCATGCAGGCACTTTAGATCCGCTTGCAACGGGATTGTTGGTTATTTGCACAGAACGGAGTACAAAGAAAATCAACGATATACAAGCAGCGGAAAAGGAGTATGTTGCAGAGATTACGCTAGGCGCTACCACCCCCAGTTATGATATGGAAACTGAGGTAGACCAGCATTTCCCATCTGAGCACATAACCGAGGCATTAATTGAAGATACCTTAAAACAATTTAGGGGTACTATTATGCAAAGACCACCTCTTTTTTCGGCAATAAAAGTAGATGGAAAACGCGCCTATACCCTAGCACGGGGAGGCGTGGAACATGAATTGGCAGCGCGGCCTGTAATTATTCATGAAATTGAAATTGTGCGCTTTGAAGCTCCTGTTCTCACCTTGAGATTTGTATGCGGTAAAGGCACATATATACGCAGTTTGGCCTTTGATATTGGCAAAGCCATGAATAGTGGTGGCTATCTCAGCGGGCTGCGACGCACGCGCATTGGGGAATACAAGGTTTCCGATGCCATTGCCCCAGAATCGGTTCAAAACCTTAGAGAACAAGGCAACTTATCGAAATAAAAGTTCGTCTTATATATTAATACGCCGGTATGAAACGAATTTGGGCCGGTTTTTGTTATTTTGTAACCAATGTTTGTAAAAAACCTCACGATTGCAATTGGAATTGCCTTAATGGCGGGCAGTTTAAGTTCATGCAGCGATGCCAATGCTGGCAACCTTAAATCAGATGCACAGTCATGGATTAAGAATTTGCTTACCCCAAGACAAACCACACTGGAGAAGGCGGAATCGGGTTATATGCTGAAAGGCAATTTGAAAAACAAACCCTTTAATTTACTGATGTTATGGGAAATGGACCCAAATGCAGGTCAGATTTTCCTTGACAGTGCAAGAACAGACAAGAATGGTAATTTTGAAATTAGAGGCAATGCTAAAGAACCCTTGTTTTGCCAATTGCAGTGGGATGAAAGCAGCGCGATTTACCTCATTGTAGACAACAAAACCAGCGGTACACTTCAAATAGAGCCTAACGACGGTACCTACAGTGTAGAAGGTAAATCTGCTGAAGGCATTATTGAAATGAAGGAATTGTTGGATTTGAATTCCGATTTCATGAACAAAATGGAACAATTAAAGACAAGGGCTGCCAATATTCCACAAACACCTGAAGGTTATAGTCAAGGTATGGCATTGCAGGCCGAATACAACAAACTTATAACACAAAGAGTGAGCAAAATACGTGAATTGGCCTTGTCAAAACCCAAGTCTTTACTGCCCGCGTTCATCATCACGTATGGTGTAATTGAAGGCGTAGATGTGGAATTGATGCAGCATGCCATAAAAAGTGGAAAGGCGCGATACCCAAATTCTAAGTATATCAAGCCTATAGAATTACAGTATGAACAAGAGAAGCGACTGGGCATTGGAGCTATTGCACCAGAAATAAAATTGCCACAACCCAATGGAGATACCTTATCGCTGAGCAGTTTGCGCGGTCAGGTTGTTCTGATTGATTTTTGGGCTAGTTGGTGCGGACCCTGCCGTCGTGAGAATCCATTTAATACACAATTATATAAGCAATACCATCCGAAAGGCTTCGAAATCTTGGGCGTATCCTTAGATGATGATAAAGGCCGTTGGAAAGGCGCTATAGCCAGTGACAGTTTGGTTTGGAAACATGTGTCCGATTTAAGAAAATGGAGCAGCATGGTGGTGCCTTTGTATAAAGTAGAGGCAATACCTGCTACCTATTTGATAGATAAGGACGGAAAAATCGTAGCCAAGGGCTTGCGTGGTGAGGCATTGGCAGTCAAACTCGAGGAATTGTTTGACACCCCGTAAATAGAGCCAATTTCTAGGTAATATTAAATTAATATTGAAGTCAACATGCAGTAACAGGATTGTTATTGTTTTGTAACTGCATGATTAAGAAGATGCCAAAAATTCTGATTGTTGATGACGAACAGGATATCCTGGAATTGATTAGGCATACGCTTAACAAAGATGGTTTTGATGTTCAGGTTGCGGCCAATGGCGCGCAAGCAGTTGAAACTGCCCGTAAATTCATGCCTGAGCTGATTCTTATGGATGTAATGATGCCTGTGATGGATGGCATGGAAGCCTGCAGACAGCTAAAAGAAGACCCAATTACGGCGGGCATTGCCATCGTATTTCTTACAGCAAGGAGTGAAGAATTTGCGGAGCTTGCTGGTTTTGAAGCGGGAGCTGATGATTATATCGCAAAACCTATACGTCCGCGGGTATTGATGAGCCGTTTGAAGGCCATACTCAGAAGACGCAATGTAATAACCGCCACGATACACGAAAATTTCGATTTTGGCAACCTAAAAATTGACCGTGAAAGATTTGTAGTAGAATACAATGGCAAAGCCTTACAGTTCCCACGCAAAGAATTTGAATTGCTTTCTTTCCTTGCCAGCCGTCCAGGCCGCGTGTTCTCAAGGGATGAAATTCTTGAAAATGTGTGGGGCAATGAAGTATTGGTGGTAGACCGCACCATTGATGTGCATGTGCGTAAGATTCGCGAAAAACTCGACGACAAATTTATCCATACCGTAAAAGGGGTGGGTTACAAATTCGAATCTTAAAATCCTTTTTATTTAGGAATCACGGCCAGCATAGATTGTGCTTTGGCCAGGCATTCGTCATACTCCGATTCTGGATGGCTATCGTAAGTAATTGCGCCACCCACATGATAGGCAATTCTTGATTTTTCAGTATCCAATTGCAGTGCGCGAATCACTACATTGAAGTCAAAATTACCATTAAAAGTATAGCCCACGCTGCCGCTATATAAGCCACGCCGAAAACCTTCCAGCAGATCCGTAACTTCCATCACTTTAATTTTTGGCGCACCCGTCATACTGCCCATTGGAAAAGTAGCTCGTATTGCATCGCACACATCTAGCCCCTGGCGCATTTCTCCTGTAACCGTTGAAATCATTTGGTGCACATGGCTGAAGGAATAGATGCCACAAAGCTCTTCAACCTCCACTGTACCCGGTTTACAGAATATCGACAAGTCATTGCGCACCAGATCCGTAATCATAATGTTTTCTGCCCGATCCTTTTCAGAAGTCATCAGCTCTGTGCGCACCTGTGCGTCCTCATGCGCCCCTGCCAGCCTTTTACGCGTGCCTTTAATGGGTTGAGACACCACCAGATTTCCAGCACCATTGAGAAATCTCTCTGGACTGCTTGACAGCAAATAGGAATTGCCCCTTTTAAAGAAAACTGCGAAAGGTGCGGGTGCCTTTTGATTGAGTTCAAGGAACAACTGATAGGGATCTGCAGAACCGGTATAGCTTGTGCGCCATTCTGTGCAGAAGTTCAACTCGTAATAATCGCCTTCCCGGATGTGATTGCGAATGGTATGAATGGTATCTAAATACTCTTGTTTGCTGACACTACACTCCCATTCGCCAACGCGAAATCGGCTATAATTATGCTCCGAAAATGGAGTATCCAGCCCAGTAAGATTCTCAATACATTGGCCATCTCTTTGTTGCAGGTAGAACTCTTTCGGTTCGAAGAAGAACATGTCTGGTGCCTCAATCCATGCGGGATGCTTGCTCGAGAGCTTCTCAAATTGATTTTTTAAGTCATAGGAAAAGAAACCAAATTGCAGTATATCTGACCGCAAAGTATCTAAGCTATTGCAGGAAGATTTAACGCCATAGCCCGCCATAAGTTCGAAGCGGCCGTAGGCATCTGCAAAGTCATTGGAGACAAGTATACACGCCGTATCATAGGATTTAGCCCTATTCACAAGTTCATTTAAGTCACGCTTACTCGGCATTGCTTGTAGGATTATACCATGAATATACAACTGCAGCCTTTGCTTTTCCAATCACTGCCGCTAATTCTTCCAAACTGGCTTTTTTAATTTTGGTCGCGGACTTAAAACTCGCGAGTAGTTCAGTAGCCGTGGCTTCTCCGATACCTGGGATATCTGTAAACTCCGTTTTCAGGGTTCCTTTATCCCTGCGCTTTCGGTGGTGTGTAATTCCAAATCGGTGGGCTTCATCCCGCATCTGCTGAATGATTTTCAGGGTTTCGGACTTTTTATCAATGTACAGTGGTAGTGGGTCTTCAGGATAGAAGAGTTCTTCCAGACGCTTGGCAATGCCCATAATTGGCACTTTGCCATAAATCCCAAGTTCCTTAAGTGCTTCAACCGCTGCGCTGAGCTGCCCCTTTCCACCGTCCACAACGATGAGTTGAGGAAGGGGTTTATTCTCTTCTACCATGCGAGCATATCGGCGGCCAATAACCTCGCGCATGGTGGCAAAATCATCTGGTCCTTCTACTGTTTTTACGTTAAAGTGGCGGTAATCGCTACGTGCTGGCTTACCATCTCTAAAGACAACACAGGCAGAAACGGGGTATGTACCTTGGAAATTACTGTTGTCAAAACACTCAATGTGGCGGGGTTGGTCTTTGAGGCGCAAATCCTCTCTCATTTGCTCCATTACACGGTCTATGCGCACATCCGGATTGAGTTTTTCGTACTGATTGAGTTTTTCGCGTTTATACAGCAATGCGTTTTTAAGACTCAATTCTAGCAATTTCCGCTTTTCGCCGGCCGCGGGCACAGTTACTTTCATGGAGTCTGAAACCCATTCAGGCATAAACGGCACTAGCATTTCATTGCCCGTGTCTCCATAGGCTTGGTGAATTTCAGCGATGGCGTATTCCAGAATCTCCTCATCAGACTCATCCAGTTTTTTACGAAACTCAAGGTTGCGGCTAATTACCACAATGCCTTCATTGACTCTGAGAAAGTTAACGAACGCTTGTTTGTCTGTGCCAGACACCGAATAGACATCCAAATTGCCCGTATGTTGGCCAACCACGGTGCTTTTATGTTGGTATTTTTCGAGCAGTTCCAACTTCTCCTTATACTCTTGTGCCTGCTCAAACTGCAGAGCTTGGGCTGCATCTTGCATCAGCTGCTTTAAGTTTCTGCGCACTTCCGCCAAATTGCCTTTTAGGATATGGCGGATATGTCGAATACTCAGAAGGTATTCCTCCTCAGATTGGTATCCTTCGCAAGGCCCCTTACAATTGCCAATTTGGTATTCAAGACAGACTCTAAATTTACCTGCTTTGATATTGGTATTAGAAAGATTGAGATTGCAATTCCTTGTGGGATAGAGCTTCTTCACTAAATCTAGCACCACGTACATCACTTTGGGTGAGGCGTAGGGACCAAAATATTCAGAACCATCTTTCACGGGATTGCGCATGGCATACACCTTAGGAAAACGGTCTGTACTGATGCGGATATATGGATAACTCTTGTCGTCTTTTAGGTTAATGTTATAGCGGGGCTGGAACTCCTTAATGAGGCTATTTTCGAGCAATAGTGCATCCATTTCCGATTCAACTACTGTAAAATCGATATGGGCTACGCGAGAAACCAACACTGCGGTTTTGCGGTTTTCGTGTTTGATTTTAGAGAAATAGCTACTGACTCTTTTCTTCAGAGACCTTGCTTTACCTACATAAATAATGGTACCTGCAGTATCGAAATACTTATAAATACCCGGCAAATCGGGCAGCAGACTTAGTGTTTTTTTGAGTTCTTCGGGTGCCATTACACGTTTAAATCCACATGCTCAGACCTTACTTTTTTATCGAAGAATATATCGGCATGGGTATCAAACTCTGTGCTTGAGTCCGTGGTGAAGAACTTAATATTGCTTTTACGCGAGATTTTCTTTTCCATTTCCACATGGCGTTTAAGATAATCTTCAAGTTTTTCAGCCACAATTGCGCCTTGGGATACCAGCGCGATTGAATCAGGTAAGAACTTTCTGATTTTGTCTTCAAGCAGCGGGTAATGTGTGCATCCGAGCAACACTGTATCTATTTGTGGATCGCTTTGCAGCAATAGTTCTACATCTTTTTGAATGAAGTAATCGGCACCCGCACCCAGGTGTTCTCTATTTTCAACCAGGGGCACCCACATAGGGCAAGCGTGCTGAGAGACTTTCGTTTTTGGGAAAAAGCGTTTAATCTCCGTTACGTAGGATTCTGAATTCACAGTTCCGTTGGTAGCCAGTATTCCAATATGGCCAGATTTGGTATAGAGACCAATGGATTCAGTAGTAGGGCGCAACACACCCAATACCCGCTTGCCTGTACCCATATGAGGCAAATCGTGTTGCTGAATGGTTTTTAATGCTTTTGCGGAAGCTGTATTGCAGGCCAATATCACCAATTCACACCCTTGTACAAAGAACCATTGCACACATTGCAGTGTGTATCGATATACGGTGTCGTAAGATCTTGTTCCATAAGGTGCACGGGCGTTATCACCCAGATAGACATAGTCATAATCGGGCATGCGTTTTTTCAATTCTTTGAGAATGGTTAGACCACCAATACCCGAATCAAAAACTCCTATGGGAAAATGTTTACTCACGTTGGCAAAAGAAATAAAAAAGCCCCGTTTTTGCGGGGCTTTTTTGATTATTTTTTTGGTTCGGGAGTGGCGGCGGGTTTCGGCGCGAGCATGTATTTGATTACATCAGCAGTAATATCATCGGTAGTAACACCGTTGTAAATTACAATTTCAGCGCTATTGTCAATTACTTGGCTAAAGCCTTTGGTTTTGGCAACTTGCGCAACCGCAGCTTTTATTTCATCCACTATAGGATTCAAAAGCTTTGCACGATCTCTTTGCATTTCATCTTGTACAGCATTTTGGAAGTACTGATAATCTTCGTACAGGGTTTGCAATCTGCGCTGCATCAAATCCAATTTTACTGCTGAAAACGCAGGATCTTTTTTCGCTGCTTCAACTTCAGCATTCAGTTGATTCAATTCATCTTGGCGGGCCATAGCGTCTTGCTGATAGCCTTCAGCAATTTTGTTCAGTGCCACTTCGGCGCTGTCCATTTGGGGCAAGGTATCCAATACTTTGTTTGTGTTTACAAAAGCAATTCTCTGTGCTTTCTGAGCCTGAAGGGCGGGTGCTATGCAAAGCACAGCTACCATCATGATGATGATTTTTTTCATAAATGAGTATGTGTCGTGATTTTATGTGTTAGTCTTGTGTTGTGTTCGGGTCTTTAGGCTGTTGGTCATTGGGAATGCCTAATTCTTCCATAACCTCAAATGTTTTATCGTATTTGGGGTCGGCGTAGAGCATCATAATTCCGCCCGCTTTATCGAAAATAAAGCCCAAACCTTCATTCTTAGCTACTTTTTGAACGGCTTCAAAAAGTTTGTCCTGAATCGGTTTAATGAGCTCTTCGCGTTTTTTAAATAATTCGCCAGTAGCGCCAAATTTTGCTTCTCTATAGATGAAAAGTTCTTTCTCTTTATTTACAATTGCTTCTTCGCGTTGTTTTTTTTGTTCTTGTGTAAGCAGCACCTCTTCAGCCTTGTAATCTGCATACATTTTATCTACTTCACCCTGTAGGGCATCCGCTTTGGTTTGCCATTCTGCAGCAAGATCATCCAGCTGTTTTTGGGCAGACTTGTATTCAGGCATTTTATTCAGAATGATATCTGAATCGATATACCCCAATTTCTGTGCATTCAATGCAATGGGAGCCGCGATGGCTGCAAGGATCAAGATGGCTAATTTCTTCATTGTCTTGTGTATGTTATTCCAAACTATATGCCAAAACTAAATACGGGACGAAAATAAGGTGGAATCATCGTTTTATATATTAATGTTTTAAAAAAATCTCCTCTGTGCGAATGATGTTGCTGCGCTTCAGGCTGCGGTCTAAGAGCTGGATTTCCAATCGAATGGTATCCGGCTTAAGCGAATAAGGTTCTGCAGGAATGCGCAGGTCCAAATTCCCTTGTATCCATTTTACAGAGCCCGAGGGGGTGATGTTTTGGATTCTCTCATGGAAATTGAGGGTATCCTTATCGGGCGACAAGGGATTTAGCGGCTTAATCCACTCTCCATTTTTCTTTTCATACATCCACACCAACAGGTTGTAATAATATGGCTGACCGAATCCGAACGGAGGCAGCGTGTCTCCCGGATTGAGCCCAACATCTCCATCCCCGTCCCGGTAATTCAGTTCTACCAGAACAAAACTGTCCTTATCCAACCCATTATTAAAAACATAAGCGCCTTTTAATTCCAAAAAAGGTTCGGGAGAAAACTTATTTTTGTCGGCCTTACAGGACATAAACCCTGAGAGGAACAAAGCTGCTATGAGGCTCACCGAAATTGAAACTGAAATACTGCGCTGCACGGATGACAAATTTAACGCATTGGCGCGTAAAATATTTGATTTTCAAGCAGTGAATTGTTCTGTATATCAGGAATGGCTACAAATCAATGACAATGGCAGGCAGAGCCCATTGATTCCCTTTCTCCCTGTTTCCTTTTTTAAAACCCATGAGTTGCGCAGTTGGGACGCCCAAGCCGATGAAAAATGTTTCAAAAGCAGCAGCACCACTGGGACCGGTGAATCGCAGCATTTTGTTCCCTTTCCTGCATGGTACGAGGCCCTTTTCGAGGACATTTTCAACCGATTTTACGGTGAAGCCTCGCAATTCCACTTCATTGCCTTGCTCCCTGGATACATGGACCGTCCTGATTCCTCGCTGGTATACATGGCTGAAAAACTCCTAAAAAAAGCAGCAGCTCACAGTTTTTCTACCACAGACATACAGCTAGCTAAAAAACACATTGAAGCAAGCACTAAGCCTGTATTTCTGCTCGGGGTAACCTTTGCCTTGTTGGAAATGGCAGAACTCGGGACGATACCATTTCCTGAGGGTTCTATTGTCATGGAAACGGGTGGCATGAAAGGCCGAAGAAAGGAAATGATTCGGGAAGAGGTACACCAAATACTCACGGGTAGCTTTGGGATGCAAATGATACACAGTGAATACGGCATGACCGAACTGATGTCTCAAGCCTATTCTAAAGGCACGGGTGTGTTCAATTGCCCGCCATGGATGCGGATAACAATTACTGACCCCAGTGACCCGGGATGTGAACTGCCTATGGGCAAAACAGGGCGAATCTGTATAACAGATCTAGGCAACTTGTATTCCTGTGCTTTCATTGCCTCCGATGACTTGGGCAAACTGCATCCTGATGGAAGTTTTGAAGTGCGTGGACGCGCTGATTTCAGCGATGTGCGGGGCTGTAATTTGATGTGGGGCTAAGCTTATAGCGGTTTAATCACTCGATTAATCCTCATCCGGCAAATCTAACACCTGCTCTTTCAGCTCTTCTTTTGGATTCAAACTCTTTTCAAAAGTGAGAATTAATGCAGGAAGCAAGAATAGATTGGCAACCAAACCTGTGAACAGGGTTACTGCAGTAAGCCAACCTAAAGATTGTGTGCCTTGAAAACCTGAGAACACGAAAATTAAGAAGCCCGCAAACAGCGCTACTACGGTATAAATCATGCTCAACCCTACTTCCATAATGGTATGGCTTAGTGCTTCTCGCAGGGCGATATTGCTATGCAATAGGTGTCGCCTGAAAGAAGACATAAAGTGAATGGTGGCATCAACTGTAATTCCAAATGCGATACTAAAGACCAGAATGGTACTCGGCTTTAGTGGAACATGGAAATACCCCATCAAGCCGCCTGTAACGAGCAAGGGTAAAATATTCGGAATTACAGAAATCAGTATCATCTTAATCGAAGGGAACATGAGCCCCATGGTAAGAGAGATGATAAGCAAGGCCCACAGTGTGCTTTGCACCAACGAACCGTACAAATAGGTATTTCCTTTTAAGAAAATGGCCGAAGTTCCTGTAATGTCAACCTTGTATTTGTCCTTAGGAAAAATATTCTCCGACAGTTGTTTTACATCGTTAATAAGGGTATCCATAGCCACCGAGCCCACATCGCGCATTTGATAGCTAATGCGCATTTTGGTTTTGGTACTGTCAATCATACCCTCAATGATGCTGCGTTTGGCCCCCGGCTTTTTGTCTGGGAAATACCCTTGTAAATTGGCCAGATCCAATACACTTGGCACACGGTATTGGGCTGCATCACCCTCATTTACCGCCTGATTGCCCCAGCTCACCACCTCGGCGATGGACATAGGCTTTGAAAGCTCGGTAAACCTGCGCATTTGCTTCTGAAAACTATTTACCTTGATGATGGCTTCCGGTTCGCCTGCGTATCCGGGTTCATTTGTAGTTACCAATACCTCAAATGGCATCACCCCTCTGAAGTTGTTTTGGAAAAACTCTAAATCCCGATAGACCTTGGAACTGTGCGGAATATCATCTACCATATAGCTCAAGGGTTTGAGTTTCACGATATAAACCCCACCCATCACAGATGCGGCAATGGTCCAGAAATAGATACGGCGTTTGTGGTTGAATGCGTGGAATTTCACCCAGCTCAAGAAGTTCTGTACATTCTTGTTTTCAAGATGCTGGGTTTGTTTATCTGAAGGTGTTGGCAAAAAGCTGTAGAGCACAGGAATGCCAATGATATTGACAAAAAATACGATGTTAATGGTGATAAACGCTACGATACCGAACTGCTCCAAAATCATGGTTTTGGTGAAATAGAAGGTACCGAAACCAATGGCGGTGGTGAAGTTAATCAGGAAGGTAGCCACACCAATACGGCCGATAATACGTTGCAATGCGCGGGCCTTATTTCCGTGCTTGCGGTATTCTTCGTGGTATTTATTAATGATATATATGGTGTTTTGGACCCCGACGACGACGAGTACAGGCGGCAAAATACCGGTAAGGATGGTGAGTTTAAACCCTAGTGCTGCGGTAACAGCGAGCATAGTCAGTACACCAATAACGATAAAGAGCAGGGAAATAAGCAGGGTACTAATACTTCTAAAGAAGGCGAGAATGAGCAGGCCAGTAACAAAGAAGGCGACAATGGTAAAGAGTACAATTTCGCGGCGGACATTGGTTGCGTATTCTGTGCGGATAAAAGGCAATCCGGAGTAGTGCATTTCCAATTTGTGTTTGGTACCAAAGGCGTCACAAATCTCTTGTATGCGGGGAATCAGGATATTGCGGTCATTGGTATTGAGCACAGAATCGTTCAGTCCAATGATGGTCAGCGCTACGTTGCTGGTATCGTTATAGAGCAGGCCATGGTAGAAACGCAGGCTGCTAAAGATTTCGGCGATGCTGTCCAGTTCCTCTTGTGTTTTCGGGGGCGCATTGAGCATCAACCCGGTTTGGAACTTATCGTTGGTATCGATAGTGAGGTTATAGAGACGGGCGGGTGAGATTACCTCTGTAACCCCGTGCACAGCGGCCAATTCAGCTGAAAGCTTATAGAAGTCTTGGAAGAGCCCCAGTTTAAAGAGGTCTTTACTTTTAAAACCGATGGCGAGTTTATTGCCATCTTCGCCGAAGGTTTTCTTAAAATCTACATACACTTTGTAATCCGGATCATCAGCCGGCACAAGCTTTTGCATATCATAGGCGAGTTCTGCACGGGTAGCGAACCATGAGGCTGCGAGTGCATATACACCGAGAGAGATTATAAAAATCAGTCGATTCTTAAGGATAAAGGTACCAATCCTGTCCCACATAGTATGGCGCAAAGATACCTAAGGTATGGGAAATACTAAGTTTCGAGCATAAAAAAAGGCCGCAAATGCGGCCTTTCTTTTTAACATCTCAATTGGAATTAGCTGGCAGAAGCCACAACTTCCAATTTTACAGTTGCTTTCACTTCTTTGAAAAGGTTGATATCAGCGGTATATGAGCCAATATTTTTGATATCGTCCACAGCGATAACGCGGCGATCAACATCGTAGCCTTTTTCTTTCAGTGCATTTGCAATCTGCAGGTTCGTAACCGAACCGAAGATTTTTCCAGAAGCACCTGCTTTTGCAGAGATGGTAATTTCGATACCATCCAACTTAGCAGCCATTTCTGTTGCGTCTTTCTTAATTTTTTCAAGTTTGAACTCACGCTGGCGGATGTCTTCGGCCAACATTTTAAGAGCTCCTTCGGTAGCCAACTTCGCTTTTCCTTGTGGGATAAGGTAGTTACGGCCATATCCGCTTTTCACAGTTACCACGTCATCTTTGTGACCTAGGTTTTTAATGTCTTGTGTTAGAATAATTTTCATGATTCAATTTCTCCTTTACAATTATTTCAAACCATCAGCAACGAAAGGCATAAGCGCCAAGTGACGTGCACGTTTCACTGCTTGTGTAACTTTACGCTGATATTTCAGTGAGGTACCGGTGATACGACGTGGTAAGATTTTACCTTGGTCGTTCACGAACTTCAACAAAAACTCTTTGTCTTTGTAATCGATGTACTTAATGCCATGCTTTTTAAAGCGGCAGTACTTCTTCTTCTGCAACACCTGTGGTGTTTGGTTGAAGATAAAATTCACTTCTTTGCTCATGCTTCGAGTTCCTCCTCTTCAATTTTCAATTTCGCTTTTGCAGCAGCTGCTTCGCGTTCAACCTTGTTGGCTGCGATTTCACCGTTGCGGCGCTTTAAGTTGTACTCAACTGCATCCTTGTCCAAACGAACGGTGAGGTAACGCAAGATGCGTTCATCACGTCTGAAGATGAGTTCAAACTGTTTGATAAAACCTGGATCGGCTTTGAATTCAAACAGGTGATAAAATCCCGTACCTTTTTTTTGAATGGGGTAAGCTAGTTTTGTAAGGCCCCAGTTTTCTTCGTGGACCATACTACCGCCATTTGCTGTGATCAACTCTCTGTAGCTTGCAACAGCATCTTTCATCTGCTGCTCAGAGAGCACGGGTGTTAAAACAATCACAGTCTCGTACTGATGTGTGTTCATATTTCAGTGAGGCTAATTTTTTTGGGGCTGCAAAGATAGTAAAAAACAATGGGAAAACAAAGAGAAATGGGGAAATATGGAGGATTGGGTTCGGTGTAGGGGTTGGTCTTATGTTCTATTTGTCTTGTGTTGGGGTTTGGCGGATATTTTGCTCAACCGCAAAATATCCGCCAAACTGAACTTCCTTGTACCATTCACCGCAGGCGCCGCCTAAGGCTGTGTGTGCCCCTACAGGGCAAGGCATTCTATTTCGTTGGTGTTACGAAACGGTCAACGTTATTCAGGCATGGACAAACTCTTCACTCCTAACTTCTAACTCCTAACTCTATCATGAACTGGTTGGTCTCATCGCGAGCAAAGCCTCGCGACAAAGACTGAACCAGGGGAGCCCGGGGGCTCCTGAGACGTGAGGCATCGCGTCTCTACGATATCGTATGTGCCCGAAACATAACGGAAACTGGTAGCGGTTTATTTAAACAACCGATTGTCTCAAATTAACACGAATTAGATTTCGTTGCAGATGCGTTAAGCTCAAAGGGTGAACGCGATATCAACTCTTCACTCCTAATCGCGAGGTGAACCGCGAGTAATACGGCGAGCACGGCCTCGCTGCAACGCCTCGTGGCAAGCCTCGCCACTCCTAACTCTCAACTCATCAAGGAACTGGATCATGCCCGTGTCCACCCCAAGGGTGGCAACTTGCAAACCGCTTGGCGGTGAGGCGAAATGCCTTAAAAAATCCATATTTCTGAAATGCCTCTACCCCATATTGACTGCAGGTTGGCGTATATCTACAACTGCCAGGAAACAAGGGCGAAATAGCACCCTGATACAAGTGTATCAGCAAAATCGCCAGTCTATTTAACAATCCCTTCATGAATGAACTTCTTGATTGCCAAGGCAAAAACCGGCGCTAACTTGTTGTAATCTGGCAACTCATTCCCTGTATAAAAAATGGCAATGGCCATGGTCTTACCCGCAGCCTCCAAGGACTTGTAGATTTCAGGTTTCTGCTTGCGGTACAACTCACGCAAAATCCTTTTCACCTGATTGCGGTCCACCGAACGCTTAAAGCGCTTTTTCCCAACTACAAACATTACCTGTGCCGAAATACCAGCAACAGGTAAGGCAGTTTCCATTGCATGAATGCGAATAGGGTATTTGGAAATAAAAAAACCGGGCTGAAACAACCCGGCAATTATCTTTTGACTGCAAAGCCTTTCCTCTTTGCGAAATGTAAATCTGATGGTATGTGGCTTCTGATGTTCCAAAACCACGGCCAGTTTTATTAACCCTTGTGGCCTCTTTCGTCCGAAGTGGACAGCTTGTGGCGACCACGTGCACGACGGGCTGCCAATACACGGCGGCCGTTTGAAGATGCCATACGCTTACGGAAGCCGTGGCGATTTCTGCGTTTTGTATTCGATGGTTGGTATGTACGCTTCGTCATGTCTGATCAATTTTTGGGGCTGCAAAGATAGAAGTTTGTTTTTTAAATTACAAAAGAGCTTAAAAAAATGTTGTGATAATTCCTAAAACATCAAGCAGACATGGGATTAACTCACCCCACTGCCTGTATTCACGGCCTGTTCTGGACTCACAAACACCAATTTTCCATCCGCATCTTCTGCCAAGAGTATCATTCCCTCACTTTCAATACCGCGCATTTTGCGGGGTGCTAGGTTCGACAACCACAACACTTGCTTACCCGGCAAGGTTTCTGGTGCAAAATGCTGCGCAATGCCGCTTACAACAGTGTGTTCCTTGCCCGCAACTTCCAAGGTGATTTTCAGCAGCTTGTCTGCCTTTTCAACCTTCTCCGCAGCCTGTATACGCGCTACTTTGATATCCAATTTGGCAAAGTCCTCATATTGGATTTGCGCCTTTACCTCTGCTACCGCTTCTTCAATTATTGGCGCGGGCTTTGATTGCTCTTGCATGTGTTTTAATTTTTCAGTTTGCTGCTGAACAACTTCATCTTCGATTTTGCCAAACAACAGTTCTGCCTCACCCAATTGATGGCCAGGCTTAAAGGCTGAAACCAATGTGCCGCTTGCCCAGAAGCCTTGCACCACAAATTCAAGTGGTAGCAAATTCAACTGACGGCATAATTTCTCATGTGTAAACGGCAGGAAGGGCTCACAGGCAATGGCCAAGTTGGCACAAATCTCTAGTGAAAAAGCCAATGCATCTGCCGCTGCTGCCGGATTCTCCTTGTGGAGTTTCCATGGCTCGGTTTCAGTCAAAAACTTGTTCCCGATGCGGGCCATATTCATCAACTCGCCCAAGCCATCGCGGAACCTATACTCTTCCAATGCCTGACGCAAGCGGTTTTGAGTTTCTTGCAATTCAGCTCTGCATGCATACTTCATGCCTGCGTCTACAGTATCTAAAAATGCGGGTACCTTACCTTCACAAAATTTATGGGTCAGCACCATCACACGGTTTACAAAATTGCCAAATATGGCTACCAACTCCGAGTTTACGCGGGTTTGGTAGTCTTTCCATGTAAACTCACTATCCTTAGTTTCTGGCAAGATGCTGCCCAATACGTAGCGCAACTCATCCTGTTTGCCCGGAAATTCCTCCAAATATTCATTCAGCCATACCGCCCAATTTCTGCTGGTGCTAATCTTATCGCCTTCCAAGTTCAGGAACTCATTGGCTGGCACGTCTTGTGGGGTTACAAAACCTTCTCCACGAAGGTGCAGCATGGCTGGGAAAATGATACAGTGGAATACAATATTGTCTTTCCCGATAAAATGCACCAAGCGGCTGTCGCCTTTCCACCATTGTTCCCAATCATTGGGTCTCAATTCGCGTGTAGCAGAGATATACCCAATGGGAGCTTCAAACCACACATAGAGCACTTTGCCATCGCGGTCTGCATCCGACACGCCGTTCAATGCAGGCAAGGGCACACCCCAGTCTAGGTCGCGGGTCATGGCGCGGGGTTTCAAACCATCGTTCAGCCAACTTTTGCACTGTCCCAGCACATGGGTTTTCCATTCCGGATGCCCATTGATATACGCATTGAGAAAACTGTCTTGCAAGGTGTCCAAGGGCAAGTACCAGTTTCGGGTTTCTTTTAGCACCGGGACATTGCCACTGAGAGCACTGCGCGGATTCTTTAATTCCATAGGACTCAGCGTGCTGCCGCATTTCTCGCATTGGTCGCCATAGGCATTTTCATTGGCACACACGGGACAAGTACCTACTATATACCTATCAGCCAAAAATTGTCCAGCTTCTGCATCGTAATACTGCTCCGTAATCTCCTCAGTAAAGACGCCTTTATTGTAAAGATCCACAAAAAACTCTTGTGCCGTATTGCGATGTACTTCGCTGCTGGTGCGGCTATAGATATCAAATGAGACGCCCAAGTCTTTGAAGCTTTTACCAATGATGTTGTGGTAACGATCCACCACTTCTTGCGGGGTAATTCCTTCCTTTTTCGCACGAATGGTAATGGGCACTCCGTGTTCGTCGCTACCGCAGATAAAGAGCACTTCGCGACCGCAATTGCGCATATAACGCACATAGATATCGGCGGGTAAATACACACCAGCCACGTGTCCAATATGAACAGGGCCATTGGCGTAAGGGAGTGCAGCAGTTACTGTGGTTTTTGCCATGAGATGGGCGGCAAATTTACTGAAAATAAATGAGTGGGAAAGGGGAAAGCGCGGAATACAGGCCTCAATCCAAAAACCGAGCTTTCAACTCGGGAGTGGGCAGCCAGCATTCTGTTTTTTTGCCAAACCAGCGGTAGCGGTTGGCTGCAATGAGGCGGTACACGGCATTGCGCAGCACTTTGGGGAAAAGTCTCAAGGTATACAGCCAGCGCCAGCCTTGGCAATACCTGGCTATGCGCAAAGCCGCGTCGGACATAATCCAATAACGGCCGTCTTCTATAAACACAATGGAATCGGTATCCTCAGGTATGTTGTATTCTCGTCGCAGGGTGCTCCCCACAGCGCCTTGCAAGGAAGCAAAACGAAAAACGCCTTCTGGGTCATGGCGGATAATCCACTGCACAGAGGATGCGCAGAGATTGCATACACCGTCAAACAAAACAATGGGCTGCGTTTGTTCCATACCCTTAGCGCACAGTGCGCAAATACTCTCCTGATTTGATTTGGTAATATGGGCTTAACTCCGGCGGAGACTGGCGAAGCAGCTCGCGTTCATGCTGCTTTTCCTTCATGTAGGATTTCAGTTCGGGAGGCAATTCAGGCGAATAGTTCCCTGGCGTTTGAGACTCGCGTTTTTCCTCTTGCTCTTGGTTGCGTTCAGCCTTTTCATGCTCAAGCATGCGTGTCTCTATCTCTTTTTGCCTGCGCAGCATTTCAGGGGTGATTTTCTTGTTCACCAAATCCCGTTCTTGCTGCTCCATTATTTCTTCGGTTTTCTGCAATTCCTTGGACATAGCTTTGCCTTCAGGCCCTTCCTTCTCCAATTCTTTGCGCATTTGCTCTAGCTGTCTGCGCAGCGCTTCTTGCATAAGTGCGGCTTTGGCAAACTCCTTATTCATTTCGCGTTGGTTCTCTTTACCCCCGCTGCCGGATTGGCCCTCGCGCTGTTGCTGGGCTTTCTTTTGCAATTGTTGCAGTGATTCACCCAATTGCTGCTGCCCGGGTGTTAGTTTTTGTCCCTGACTCTTCTGGCCTTGTCCGCTGGAGTTTGGATTATTGCAGGCCTTATTTCCTTTAGACTTCTTCTTCTGCGCCATTTGCTGCTGCATATCTTCCATGCTTTCAAGCAGCATAACCGCAATATTATTCAGGCCCGTCATTACAAATTGCTCCTTCACTGCAGCTTCACCCAACTTGCGTTCTTTCAACTTATCCAGGGCATAGCCCATATTGCTATTGATTCTGCCCATTTCACGGGTAATGAAGGTACCAATCATAGGTTGGCGCATGGCCAATACCCGCAGGCTATCTTCAATAAGGGCACATTCCTCTTTCACTGCCATTTGTTTGCGATTCAGCTCCACATAGCGCGGGTTGTAATCTTTCAAGGTGGCCAGTTCGGTAAATATTTCTTCTTGGTCAAAAGAAGCTTCAACCAGCTTTTCTAGCAGTGCGCGTATGGTTTGATAATCCTCAGCGGTGCGTTTCTCTTTTTCACTTTCCAGGCTTTCCTTCATTTTCTGTGCAGCTTCTTTCATTTTTTCAGCCGCATCATTTTGATTTTCGGAGGCCTTTTTGTTTTTGTTGTTCCCCAAATTTTTCTCCGCCTCTCCCATTTGCTCCTGGGCACCTTGGCTTTGCTCCTTGCCCATATCCAAATTCATGGGGTCTTTAAGGTCTTGGTTCATTTGCTCCACTTCCTTCATTTCCTGCTGAATGTCCTTCATTTCCTGATTCAGCTTTTCTTGTTTCTCCTGAAGTTCGGCGCTTTTTTCTTTGCCTGCTTTTTCAGTTTCCTTGGCCAATTTCTCTTGCTTCTCCGCCAACTTTTCTAGACGATCAATATTGTCAGTAAGCTTTTGCTCCATTTGCAACTGCTTGTATTGCTCCATGAGTTTTTCCAAATCCTTGGCTTGATTCTCATTTTTCTGTTGCAACTCATTGAGCTTTTCATTGAGCTGATCCTTAGGGGCTTTTTTCTCTAATAATTTTTGAATTTCCTCCATGAGTTTTTTAATCTCAGGATCTTCCATCTGCTTAAACAATTCATCCAGTTGGTCTTGTCGTTGTTTAAATTCATCGTTCTTTTGAAACTCTTCTTTTTGCTGCTTTAATTTCTCTTTTTCTTTGAGAATTTCTTGCATCTTTTCTTGCATTTGTTGTTGTTTTTCCAACAATTCCTGAACCTTAGACTCCTGATTCCAGTCCATGCTTTTCTGGCGGTTCATTTGGTCCTGCAATTTTTGATTCTGCTTCTGCAATTGGGTTGCACTTTTTGCAGCTTCCTGCATGAGGTTTTTAACCTTACTTTGGGTAATATCCGCTTCTTTCCGCGCTTCTTCTATACTTTGCCTACGCAAGGTTGCCACAGGTGTTCTGCTGCTTTTGCTGCCGTGAATCCCATCATTATCCCAGGCTTCAAAATAATATTCTACCTCATCAGAAGGTGCCATTCCTATGGCATCCATATTTAAGATATAATAGAAGGGAATATCATTACCTTTCTCATCCATGCGAAGGGGTATGGAAATTCTACCCATCTTCATTTTTCCTTCGGTTTCGCTTTTTACATAGCGGTAATTAAATGTCACTTTGGTAACTGCATAATCATCCGAGGCATTGCCTAAAAAGTAGAATTGATGAATATCGTTGCTGTCTTCTCTTTTCTCTGAAAAGATAGAAGGTGCTTGATCTGCAATCACTTTCACCGAAAGCGAGGCGGTATCTTGCTTGCGCGACTTTGGATTTTTAAGTACCAATTTCAGGTTTTCATCCTTCAGAAATTGGCGTTTCAATTGGTATCTGCCTCTGGAATTGGCGCTGGGAATACTTCCTTTTTTCGCGACATCGGCAAACTCAAGCGAGGCAGCATCACGGGTATCAAAAATCCATTCAATTTCTGAACCTTCAGGCACAATAAAATCAGAAGTACCCGAAAGTTTTTCAGCCACTTTGCCGGTATATGCTGGATAGGTAACACGCGCTTCAGATCCTGTAAAAACAGGCAAAGGCGTCACCGCCAATGAATAGGAAATAGAAGAAAATCCGGCAGCTTCAAAATAAAATTGGGCTGATTTTTTGAGATTTTTAAAGGTGTATTTAAATAGGCCTTCGGGCGTGGATTGCATTTTTATTTCTTGTCCATCAAAATTCACAAACACCTCTTCTGGTGCTGACTTTCCGTGAATTTCCATGAGCAATTCAAGATCTTCCCCAGAGGCGATTTCCAATGTTTTATTTTTTAATACAAAATCAAATGGCGCTTTTACTGCATAATGTTTTGAATAATTAAATAGGCGTTCCGTGCTATCTGTAATGATACTGCTTTGAAAAATCAGTATTACCGCAAAGGACACAATTGGAATTGCCAAATAGCGCAGGTACTTTTTATTCTCTCCGAAATTGATGGCGGTGGCAAAAGGCACGGGTCGGAGTTCTTTGGTTTTTTGCTCAATACCCGCCTGCAACAAGGCGCTGTCGGGATGACCCACAGACATTTCCTCCAACTGCAACAAATTCAAGAGTTTATCCTGCACTGTAGAGAAATGATTGCCAATGATTTCAGCCGCTTTGTGGTAGCTAATAACCTTACCGAGCTTGTACAAGCCACGCAGCGGTATTACAATCCAAAACCAGCAAACCGCGGCAAATGTGAGCCAAAAGCTATAGAATAGGAGGGCCCGAACCGTCATGCTAAAATGGCCGAAGTACTCGCTGAGATTAATGAACAAGAACAGGCCTAGCAGCAAAGTTGCTGACAGCATCAATCCGCGCAATAGCTGATTTGCATAATACTTGCGTATAAATGCATCGAGCTTTTCCCTGATTTCACCTGTGGCCATTTCCTACAAAAATAACGATTGGATTAGGCTTTTAAATACCTATTTCTGTAAAAAAGTAAATGAATTAGATAAATTGTTTTGATATTCCGCGACAGCTTACTTCGAAAATGCAGCACGCGCCATTTTTTCCATTACAATTCCTGCTGCCACTGCGGCGTTTAAGCTTTCTGCATCGCCATATCCGGGAATGGTGACCTTGTGCTTCATTTGCTTCACCAGCTCAGGTCGAATGCCGTGCGACTCCGAACCCACCACCAAATACAAGGGCAATTCGGGTGTTACGGCGGCGATATCGGCGCCATCGAGTAAACAGCCCATGGTATTCTTGTCTTTTAAGAAAGTGGACAATTCAGTGTACACAAAAGTAGGACGCGCAAAGGAACCCATAGTAGCGCTTAGCGCCTTGGGATTATAGAAGTCTGTGCAATCTGGCGACAACACAATTTGATGGATTCCGAACCAATCCGCAGTGCGTATTAAGGTACCCAAATTGCCCGGGTCACTTATCCCGTCAAGCACCAATGTAATTGGGGCTTGGGGGTCTAAAGCATCCATGGTAAATGTACGAATTTCTGCAACCGCAAGTATGCCTGGCGCTGTAGTAAATGCACTGATGAGTTTCATTTCTGCATCCGTAACAATGAGGGTTTGCTCGGGCACACCCCAACGGTCGGCGTATGTTTTAGTGGCCAAAATGAATTCCACCTTGAAGTTGCTGTGGATTAATTCATCCACGCCTTTGCGCCCTTCCACTGTGAATTGGCCGTATTTTTGCCTATACCGAGTGGATTTCAGTGAGGCTATTTTTTTCACATTCGACAGCGAGAGCATTTCTGGGTGGCAAATATCTCAAATTCGCCGCAGTTATTTCTTTATTGCTCGTGATTCTTTCAGGCTGTGGGGTCGGAAAAACCATTCCCAAGGGGGAACACCTCCTTAAAAAGAACTCGGTACAGATAACTGGAAATGTGAGGGCGACTGAAATACATGCCCAAATTCTTCATCGTGCTAATAAGCGTGTTGTATTTAACAAAATCCCGATTTACCTCTGGGCCTATGCCTTGGGTAGCAAGCATAAGCAGCCTGAACTGAGTGACTCTGTGCGCTGGCGCCGCAAACTGCGCAATGAGTATGGCGAACCTCCTGTATCACTAGATTCAACTTTAATTCAGCTTTCGGCTGACAACATTAGAAACTTCCTTTTTAATACCGGTTATTTTGATGCTGAAGTCGGCTACATTGTTCGGTATTCGCGCAAAAAAGCCAAGGTGACGTATTTGGTAAATTCAGGTGATGCCTATCTTATCAATTCAGTATTTATGGAGCCTGAAGACAGTGTGTTTAAAGCTGAAATGTGGAAACTGTCTCAACAAAACGACTATTTCCGACTGTGGTGGCCGGCAGATTTATCCAACCTTTCTGAGGCGCGAAACTTCTACGCCACCGCGTTTCGCAATCAAGGCTATTATACCATTACCTCCGACTTATTCCGATTTTCTTTAGACACCTTACACGATAAAAAAGAGGCGGCGCTAACTATGATTCTTGCCAATCCGCCTGCTGGTGGCAGACACACCAAGTATAGCTATGGCAGTGTGAGCCTGCGCATGGAAACCAGCAGCGACTATGCCGGAAGCAGCAATCCTGCGGTGGCATATTTTAACAATAAAAAACTGGAGCTCAACCATTATCCCATAAACCCTGAAACCATTGCCAAGCTGATTTACATCGATTCTGGGGCGTATTTTAGCCAAAGTGCCGCGGACAAAACGTACCAAAGCTTGCTGCAAACAGGCTTATTTTCACTCATTGACATACGATACACAGTGGATACAGGAACCCAACGCATAGAAACTGTAATCAATGTAAAGACAAGCCCCAGAATGGCCTTCTCTATTGAGCCGCAAGGCTTGTATTCGCCGCAAGGAACCTCAGGTACGAACTTTCAATCTTCCAGTCAGCGCAGCTTCGGTACGGCGATGATTCTGTCATTTGCAAATAAAAACTGGGGCCG
>JBEIRK010000127.1:0-6898 GCA_040376005.1 Flavobacteriales bacterium | reverse complement strand
TGCCAAATTCATGTGGTATTTCAGTAACGGAGATTCACTTAATGGTGTTGCGAATAATGTGCCCAAAGCACTCATAAAAGCGGGTAAACTTACTGCGCGTGTCAAGGTGGTCACCTCAAACGGTTGTTTCGCTTGGTTTGATCTCAACGACACCCTCATTGCAGTCGCCTATCCTAAGGCGGCCTTTGCAGCAAATCCAGCGGTTACAGATATAGAAAACCCTACCATCACATTTAGTAATACCAGCAGCGGTGCGAGCACCTACCGTTGGAACTTTGGCGATGGATCGATGCAGAATACGATTCAAAGTCCCGTATATACCTTCGGAGATACTGGAAGGTATTACGTAACCCTGATTTCTAGCATTGCGCCATCATGCGCTGATACAGCCTATGGTATGGTTCGGGTGAAAGATGTATACCGCCTGTATATGCCATTGGCATTTACTCCTGATGCGAATAATCTGAATGACATGTTCTTGCCTCGCGGCAGAGGCATTCAAACCTTCTCTATGGAAGTATATAACCGCTGGGGAGAAAAGGTCTTCGAAAGCAAGGATATGAATAAAGGTTGGACTGGGATTGATGCAAACGGCATCTCATGGCCGACTGGACGATATGCTGTAAGGGTTGAAATCATAGATACGGAAGGTTTCAGACACGTAGAAAAGGCTACCATAGAATTGTTGCGCTAATTGGAAACACCGCAGTTTATTCCAGGTATGGCTGCCATTTGTCGCCATGCTGCAGGTTTTCAATTGGAGCACTTTGGCCGCATAGAGCAAGGACAAATTGCAGACAAGGGACTCAACCAATTGGTGAGTTTTGTGGATGTTGAAACCGAAAAAATACTGGTTTCTGAACTGGGAAGACTTATTCCTGGAAGCGCTTTTATCACGGAAGAAAATACCATAGAAGCCAATAGAGAAGCTGAGTATGTATGGATTATCGATCCATTAGACGGCACTACCAATTTTCTACATGGTTTGCCCGCCTTCTCTATAAGCGTGGCGCTAATGCATCGCGGTGAAATCATTGCAGGTGTGGTGCACGTTCCGGTATATCAAGAGCTCTTTGCCGCTGAAAAAGGGAAGGGCAGCTTCTTAAATGATAAGCCAATACAGGTTTCCACAGCCACGGCCTTGTCTCAATCGCTGCTGGCTACTGGTTTTCCATATTATGACTTCGAACGCAGCCAAGATTACTTACTTGTTTTGGGCGATTTTATGCGCACAACCCATGGCTTGCGCCGCATAGGCTCGGCAGCCATCGATTTGGCCTACACTGCATGTGGCAGGTTTGATGGTTTTTTTGAGTATGGATTAAATGCTTGGGATGTGGCTGCAGGAGTGCTGTTGGTGCAAGAAGGAGGTGGAAAGGTTACAGCATTTTCGGAGAATAATGAACCCGTATTTGGGGCGGAAATTATCGCTTCCAATGGCGCAATCCATGCAGAAATGCACGCGGTTGTAGCCAAATATTTGCTGTGAGCTGGGCGTTTGGCAACAGGGAATCACAGACCAGACTTAAGCACAAAGCTTTAAAACACACCAATAAAGAATCATTCTATAATACGCGGCGGAGGTTGTTTCAACCACCTTTGAAGTGTAATTTGCGCACGAAAGGCATGTATTGGTTGGCTCCGATTTTTAAAGGTATTGGACAGGGTATGTTAATTAGCATACTCAGTTTTGGGCCTGCCTTTTTTACACTCATACATTCAGGAATTACAGGAGGCAAAAAGCAAGGAATGCGCGTAGCTGCGGGTATTTTTTTGTCTGAATTGGTCATGGCAATGCTCGTATTCTTCGGCCTGTCGCATATTTTTACCTATCCCGAATTTCAATTGGGGTTTTCTTTGGTGGCCGCGATGTCCATTTTCTATATTGGCATCAAAGGGTTTAGCAAAAAATACGAGTCCTTCTTAAAAAGTATACAGGTTAAAACCACAGGGAAAGAGAGTTTTTTCAAAGGCTTTGCCTTGAATTTAATCAATCCTTTTGTGTTGTTTCTATGGATCGGTTTGCTGGCAGCTGTTTCTGTGAGTTATGATCAGACAGATGAACATTATCGCTGGGCCATTTTAATCAACCTTGTAGCGATTTTACTCACTCTGTTCGCCATGGACTTGGGTAAGGTAGTTTTGAGTGATTATTTGGGGCGGAAATTGTCACACCGGGTATATTTTTATGTAAATAAATATTTCGGATTGATATTGCTGATTATCAGTTTATACTTCTTTTATCACTTCATAGAACTATTGCTTAAATATTTAAAAGTTGGAGGCTATTAACATCAATTTGGTGCTGAATGTGGTACTGGGACTCATTATGTTTGGTCTCGGTTTATCGCTTTCTCCGGCTGATTTTCGGCATCTTTTCAATCAACCCAAGGCACTCGCCATTGGCCTTTTTTCTCAAATGGCTTTGTTGCCAGTCATTGCCTTTGTGATTGCAAAGTTTGCACCTGTGTCTCCCGAACTTCAGGTGGGGATTATGATATTGTCAGTGTGTCCGGGCGGTATTACCAGCAATTTGGTGAGTTATTTTGTGAAAGGCAATGTGGCGCTAGCGATTAGCTTAACAGTCTGCAATGCGTTTTTAAGTTTGTTTACCATTCCAACATTGGTAAACCTGTTTCTGGAATATTTCATGACCGATGGTCAGGTTATTGTATTGCCTTTTTGGCAAACCATGTTTGAAATATTTGCCATTACTATTTTACCCGCTACTATTGGGGTTATGTTGAATTTTAGGTTCTCTCATTTGGCAGTAAAAACAGAAAAGTACCTCAATTCTGTGTTGCCCGTTTTGTTGCTGTTGGTATTCCTATTTAAGTTCTTGGCAGGCAGTGAGAATGGCGGCACCGCAATGTCTTGGGAAGATATTTGGAAACTCACTCCATGGGTAATTGGCCTAAATGTATTGAGTATGTTGCTTGGTTTTTTTGCAGGTAAAGTATTCAATTTAAGTTTCAAAAACCGCATTACCATTTCTGTGGAAGTTGGCTTGCATAATACGGCCTTGGCCTTGCTTATTGCAGGCCAAAAATTAAACAATCACGCGATGGAAAAACCTGCATTGGTGTATGCCATGTATAGTTTCGTAATCACCTTTGCCATAGCATGGTTGATGATGCAGTTCCACAAGGGCAGGCACCCTGCAGAGGTCACCAAATAAGGAGTATTCTATTTTTCAATGTCCAAGCGCACCACATCTGGGAGCAGGTATTGTGTGCTTTTTTTCTCGCGCAACAATTCGCGGATGTAAGTAGCAGAAATATCAATCAAAGGCGCATGATGCAGGTGGAAATTCCCAAAAGAGGGAAGTTTTATATCCGCCCCTGGCCTGTTGTATACGTGAAATGCAGCTTTTTCGCAAAGTGTTTCTATTTGCTGCCAAGTTTCAATGTTGTGTAGGTTGTCGCTGCCAATAATAATGGAGAACGAATGCTGTGGTTCTTGTTGTAAGAAATACTCCAGTGTATTTATGGTATAAGAGGGTTTGGGTAAGTGAAATTCTGCATCGCAACATTCAAAGCTATTGTTGTCTGAAATTGCGAGTTTTACCCAATTGAGGCGCAGGTTTTCATCGAATAAGGCGTCTTGACTTTTAAAGGGATTGTGTGGTGAAACAACAAATCGGATACAATCAAAAACACCAGAATTAATCATGTATTGAGCTACTGCCAAATGCCCATTGTGTATGGGGTTGAAGGAGCCAAAATACAAACCGATTCTCATGGTTTATTGTCGAGAAAATCATTCACAATTTGCTCGCATCGCGCCAAGGTTTCTTCTAAAATATCATTTACAACAACCACATCATATCTGCTTTCAAAACTGAGTTCGTGATTCGCTTTTGCTATGCGTTCTTGTAGGTGGTGTTCTACTTCTGTGCTCCTATTTCTCAGGCGTTCCATCAGCACATCTACAGAGGGTGGGCGAAGGAATACGGCGAGTGCATTTTCTTTAAAACGGCGTTTCAAAGAAAGTCCACCTTGCACATCTACATCAAAAACAACGGCTTTATTCTCTGACCAGATTTTACGCACTTCACTCCAAAGTGTGCCGTAAAGAATGCCAGCATATACTTCTTCGTGTTCTAGAAATTCGCCGGCTTCCACCTTTTGTTCAAAGGCATCGAGTTCAAGAAAGTGGTATTCACGTCCATCTTCTTCACCCGGTCTGGGTTTGCGTGTAGTGGCACTCACAGAAAAGGCCAATTTGTCTGGCATGGTAGCTAGCAAGTGCTTTACCACGGTGGTTTTTCCGGAGCCAGAAGGCGCTGAGAAGATGACAAGTTTCTCCACGTTATTGAATAATAATTTTTGAATTTATAATTTCATCACCAAGCGAAATTCTAACTGTGTAGGTGCCTGGAGATAGGGTTTCAATATTGAGGTATTGCAGCGCATCCAAAGATCCACTGCGGGTTTCATCAATTACTTTCTTGCCGATGTTGTTAAATAGCTGTATGCTTAAATCGCCCGTTCGGTTTGAACCCAAATCTATGATCATATCATGCTGAACTGGATTTGGATACAGGCTAATTTGAGGTGTCACAGTGGGCGGAGCTTGAAGGGTACCCACGGTAAATTGGTACCAAATACCTGTACCGAAATCGGGGGCAAAGGTTTTAATCACGGTATTCCCATTGGGGTTACGCAATTGAAACAAACCTGTGCCATCGAATGTGTTGGCCCACCAACCCAGTCCATCTTCGTTTAATGCGTATTGTGCAGGCGGCGTGCCATCGTCCATGAGTTCAAGGCGGTAGCAACCAGGAGCCAAGGAAAGGGTGTCGCGGTAGCTGGTGTTGTTTGTCAAATTCTCGCGTTTGCGAATTACGGTTCCATCTGCAGATCTCAGAGTCCAATAGTTTTCAGATGCAGCATTATTGGTGCGCAGCACAACGACAAAATTGCCTGGCAGCATAGGCGCTAAACCTGAAGGGATAGAAGCAATGGTATTGTTGCCGCTATATTCATCGTTGCGGTTGTTGGCCCACACAATGCGCGCAATGAATCGGGTTCCAGCAGGTGCTTCTTGATTGAGCCAAGGCAAATCAAAGCTAATCTTTCTTCCAAATATTAAATACCCAGCCCAAGCATAGCGTTTCATTTCATAGCCTTCCCAACCATATTCGATTAGGGCAGAGGTAATGAGTTCGGTGCCATTGTTCCTTATGGTAATTCTGGGTTCCGCGCAGCTGGGGTTGAGGCGCAGGTGGCGTATATCTGAAGAGGGGCGAATAATATCTTCTAATGAGGCATCTAGCTTCCAATTGTTGGGGCCATATTCCACGATATAACCTGCAATCATATAATTGCTGCCGCCACCCGTTCTTATATAGGATTCCATGTCAAGGTCGAAGCTGTGTTGGGAATTTGCAGCTACGGGAATATCGAGGTTGTATTCTTCAACTTCAGCGCCGGGGCACCAGTTGGAACGGTCATAAATCCAAGTACCGCCTTGGGGGAAAACAGGATTTTCGCCACAATTGTCACGCCAAACGTAGGTGCGATCCATGGGTGTGTTGTCGTGGATGATTTCGCGGTATTTAGGACAGAATTCAGCGCAGTTCTGGGGTTGGTCCATACCGTGGCCCGATTGTATGATTTTATAGCGTACTTCGGTAGTTTTAGGGCCTGTAGTATAGTTTACAACTGGGGTTCTGGCATCGAATAGGGTATCATCACCGTAAGGAACAGAGGCGCGATATAGCAGTTTGATATCGTGTACAGGGCGGATTTGTGGGCCTTCAATCATTACAAAATCGAGGGTGACCAGCCAGCCACGGCCATTGCGGGCTTCGTAGCCAGTATGCTGGTAAATGATTTCTGCGCTATCGTGCAGCAAGCTCGCAAAATCGGTGATATCCATGCGCCAGGTATGTTTCCAAGTTTGGCTGAATTGCAGACCATAGGGAGTAATCATGCGCATAATTTCCCAGTTTAGGGTGTCTTTTTTAGCGCCATGGCGTTTTCCTAGTGTGATAAAGTTGAGGTAATCCCATTCGCCGCAATTCATACCCGGAGGGCATTGAAAGGTGAGTTCGGCATACACTTTATAGAATGATTTTCCCTGCGCTGGGAACTGTCCCCACATGGGATAGTCGGTGTAACCGCGGGAGGGGTCGGTTTGAATGAGCACTTTTTCGTGGGTGCGAACAATGGTGGTATCACCCCATTCGGCAAACAGTTGTGTGCTAACAGCAAGGAGAAGCGCTAAAACGGTATGTTTCATTTGCAATTATGCAAACTTAATGAAAATAGGAACTTAGAGTTGAAACGATATTACTTTTTTGTATCTTTGCAGCCCAGTTTTTACGAAAGTAAAAGGGGATTGGGCCTATAGTCCCGACACGCCTTAAGCAGCGAAGCAGCTTTAGGCGGTCGAGGATCCACAAGGCACTAAGCAATTGAAAATTGCAAGTGCCTTCGGGACTCATTCGGCCCCGACGATTCTTACGTGCAATAGCACTTAGAATGTCGAGGGCCCAAGACGAACCAGCAAATTGTAAATTTGCGGTTTAGTCGGGTTAGAGCAACTGACTCACACAGTGCCCAGATGTGAGATTTTATTGGGCCTATAGCTCATTCGGTTAGAGCAACTGACTCTGCCGATGGTTATCGGCACAGTAGGTGTTCGGTTCGACAACCATAAAATGTCAAAAGTATACGGGCCTATAGCTCATTCGGTTAGAGCAACTGACTCTGCCGATGGTTATCGGCACAGTAGGTGTTCGGTTCGACAACCATAAAATGTCAAGAGTATACGGGCCTATAGCTCATTCGGTTAGAGCAACTGACTCTGCCGATGGTTATCGGCACAGTAGGTGTTCGGTTCGACAACCATAAAATGTCAAAAGTATACGGGCCTATAGCTCATTCGGTTA
>JBEIRK010000173.1:0-4175 GCA_040376005.1 Flavobacteriales bacterium | reverse complement strand
CATGCTGCCCATAAGCCTTCCTCTTATCTTCGGCTTTGTCATTGCACAGAGCACCGTTTTCCAAGATCCCCATGGACCTATAGCCACGATATTCAGCATCATTCCCTTTACCAGTCCGGTGGTGATGGTGGTGCGCAGTCCTTTTGGTGTTCCGCGGTCTGAATTGGCCTTGAGCATTGGCTTGCTCATTGCCACCTTCATCTTTAGGGTTTGGGTTTCAGGCAGAATTTACTGTGTGGGCATTCTTATGTATGGCAAAAAACCTACTTGGAAGGAACTCGGGAAGTGGTTGTTTTCGAAAGATTAAACAACTGAACTCTCTGCCCTGGCGAGATGTTCAGGGTTTATTTTCTGTTGTAAACGTTCTTCATCCATTCTTACATTATAATGACAGGAGTCGCAAACTGAATGCATTTGGGATTGTTTTCTAAGCATGAGTTTGAAAAAATACCTTTTGATCGCCACTTTGGGCTTGTTCAGCAGCAGCGCTTGGAGTCAGTTCTTTCCTGATTCTTCTTCATGCTTTTCAAATGCCTTCGATTTGAAATTGACCAGTACAACTTCTAAAATCATAGCCTGCCAAAGCACCAAATTAACTGCACAATACAAAGGGTCACCTTTTATTTGGTGGAACAATGGCAATTATGGAAGCGAACTCATTGTGGATTATAGCGGTTACTATTTTGCATATGCCATGGATTCTAGCGGATGCTATGACACCACGCAACAAGTGTATGTGGAAGTGCAAAACCAAGTTCCGATTGTGTACAGCAATACTTTTTACACCTCCTTTTGTGCAGGTTCTAGCTTAAAGCTATCTGCCTATTCTACTTATAAAGGAAAATGGAATACTGGCGATACCAGCAATGAAATCACAGTAAACAAAGGGGGCGATTACTATTATATCTCCGAATCCACAGGCGGTTGTGTAGATACCAGTAGCACACTTACCATCACGGAGATTACTGTAGACAAACCCAAAATCAAAGTTACGGGCGCCACAAAGCTATGCATGCAAGATTCTGTAATTATTGAAACCACCTCAAAATACTACTTGAGCTGGGCTCCATATGGCTATGGCAATCGCATAAAAGCGGCCATGTCGGGTTGGCATTATGCAATAGCCACAGAAAGCACACTGGGCTGCACAGTGAATTCAGACAGCGTATTTATTACTATTTACGAACCCTTTGCAGAACCCTTGTGCATGATTACCAATGACAGCGCTACGGGTAAAAACATGCTGATGTGGAGCAAAACCACGGGCAAAAGAACTGAGAAATATGAAATCTATAGAGAGTCAGACGCCATAGGCGAATACGACAAAATTGCGACCCTCTCTTTTTCAGAAACTCCTAAATTCATAGACACCAGCTCCAATCCAAAACAACGTTCTTACAGCTACTATCTCATGGCGGTAGATTCATGTGGCAACAGCGCACCCGAATCTATTTACTACATGCACACCACTTCGCACCTTACCGCGAATTTGGGTGTATCTGGAGAGAACAACTTAAATTGGTCTTCTTATTTGGGCATTTACCCCATAAGCAGCTATGCGATTTACCGCAGCAATAAAGGAGGTAAATTTGAAGAAATCGGGCGTGTTTCTTCGAATAAAAATTCATATACAGACTTAACACCTCCATCTGGTAGCAACCGATATTATGTTGCAATAGTTGCTGATGTAAACTGCGGAAACCAAGTAAATCGTGTGCAATTCAGAAGCAATCAAGTGCAATTTGATGCGGCATCTATACAAGGTTTTGAGGCGGCAACAATTGCCAATATTTACCCGAATCCTGCTTCAGAATTCGTGATGGTAGAAACCATGAATGCGGGCAATTACAGCATAACAGATCTAAGTGGGAGGGATATCATGACAGGTGAACTCACCAAAGGTGAAAATAGAATTGAGACTAGAAATATATTGCAAGGAACCTATATTTTTAATTTCGGAAACAACAGCAGATTGATTCAGATCAATCACAATTAATTGATCTTTTTAGAAGCCGCCACTGTGGAATTTGTCCTTACATTGCGCAGTGGCGGCTTTTTTATTTTATCGCACAAAGCGATATAAATTCCCCAAGGGCAATTTCTTTTTAAAATTATCTTGCACAAATACCTCTGCACTTTCGCCATGAACAGCACCAAAATGTGCATGAATTAAATTCTCTGCAATCATGGGACTAAAGCCCATGGAGTAGAGATTAATCAATAAAAATGCTTGTTCTTTTTCCAACAATTGGGCGCATAGTTCGAGCAATTCATTTATTTGTTTTTCAAGCACCCATTTTTCACCGTCAGGACCACGCCCATAGGCGGGTGGATCCAAAATAATACCGTTGTATTTTTTACCGCGTTTTACCTCGCGCTGCACAAATTTAAATGCATCTTCTACCACCCAGCGTATGCCATCCATCTTGCTATGTTCCATATTTTCGCGGCTCCAGGTTACTACAGGCTTTACCGAATCCACATGGGTTACATCGGCTCCGGCTGCTTTTGCGGCTAGGGATGAACCACCGGTGTATGCAAATAGGTTGAGTATCTTAGGTTGGGACACTTCCAAGCCACGCGTAGTTTTAAAAATCCAATCCCAATTTTCTGCTTGTTCTGGGAAAATCCCCACATGCTTGAACGAAGTGAGTGCTAGCCGCATGGTAAAATTCAACTGCCCGTGTTTGTAATTCACGAGCCAGCGGTCAGGCATTCCCGCTTTAAGTTTCCAATTTCCACTCTCACTGTCTTTCTCTCCTTTTCGGGTAAAAACAGCATGGGCTTGTTTCTCCCAATCTTTCTCAGACAGCGAGGGAGTCCACACCGCCTGTGGTTCGGGACGGCGCAAAATAAACTTTCCAAAACGTTCGAGTTTTTCGAAATTACCACAATCTAAAAGTTCATAATCTGGCAATACTTCAGGGCTGAGTCGGTGAAAAGTCATGGCTGCGAAAGTAAAACCTAATTAAGAGACCACAAAGGCAGATTCATAGGGACAAATTTGCCTGCGGATTGTAACTTTGCATACTCAAGATTATGCAGGAACCACAAACCGGAAAACGCGTTGTCATTGCCCCAACGGGAAACACATTACATTGTAAAGGCTGGGTGCAAGAAGCGGCCTACCGTATGATTCAAAACAATTTGGATCCTGACGTGGCGGAAAAGCCTGAAGACCTTATTGTTTACGGTGGATTAGGCAAGGCGGCGCGCAATTGGCCCGCATTTGACAATATCCTAAAAGCGTTAACCCAACTTGAGGATAACGAAACCCTGGTCGTGCAGAGTGGAAAACCGGTAGGCATACTTCCTAGCCATAAAGATGCACCTCGTGTAATTATTTCCAACAGCCAGTTGGTGCCCAATTGGGCAAACTGGGATCATTTTCGTGAGTTAGAAGCCAAGGGACTCATGATGTATGGCCAAATGACGGCAGGAAGCTGGATTTATATCGGTTCGCAAGGCATTGTGCAAGGCACTTATGAAACCTATGCAGAATGCGCCCGCCAAAAGTTTGGTGGCACATTAAAAGGCACACTCAATGTTACGGCGGGTCTCGGCGGCATGGGCGGTGCGCAGCCTTTGGCGATTACCATGAACGAAGGCGTTGCCTTGGTAGCCGAAGTAGAAGAATGGCGCATACGCAAACGTTTGGAAACGCGCTACCTCGACCGCATGTCGCGCAATATTGACGAAGCTATAGACATGGCATTGCAAGCCAAAGAAGCAGGGCAAGCCTTATCTATAGGAGTACTTTGTAATGCAGTAGATTTACTAGAACGTTTGATCGAACGCAACATCACACCCGATACACTTACCGACCAAACCAGCGCACACGATCCGTTGATCGGCTACTATCCTGAGGACATGGATGTGGAAGCAGCAGACCGCTTGCGCAGAGACAATCCAGATAAATACACCGAACTCAGCTACGCAACCATGGTGCACCACGTTAAACTGATGCTGGAATTGCAGAAGCGCGGTTCGGTTACTTTTGACTATGGCAACAATCTCAGAGGCCGGGCCTTGGAAAAAGGATTAACCAACGCCTTTGATTTCCCCGGATTTGTACCTGCGTTTATACGTCCCTTGTTTTGTGAAGGCAAAGGACCCTTCCGCTGGGTAGCCCTCTCAGGTGACCCTGAAGATATTTACACTACAGACCGCGCCAT
>JBEIRK010000018.1:0-27213 GCA_040376005.1 Flavobacteriales bacterium | reverse complement strand
CTTACTGTTGCACCTGGCAACGCCACAATCACTTTCTGGCCTGCCGCTACATTCGGAGCACCACAAACAATTGGGCTCAGCTCTGCAGCACCCACATCCACCTTTGTAACACTAAGCTTGTCTGCATTGGGATGTTTTACACAGGTCTTTACTTCACCAATTACAAAGCCTTGAAGCCCGCCGGGAATGCTCTCCCAAACATCAAAATGTTCAACCTCCAATCCCGATACGGAAAGGGCGTCAGCAATTTCTTGGGTGCTCGCAGTCGTGTGCACAAGGTCTCTAAGCCAGGAAACAGAAATGATCATGGAACAGCAAAGGTAGTATGATAAAGTCTTAGTTCCGATAGCTAGGTATAACTTGTTGGTGTATTGCGCTTTTCGCATATAAGCGCGTGTTATTCATGCTTGAAAGCTATATTTGTAGCAGCCGACATGAAGCTTTTTTACAGGATCATTTCCTACATTTTCTTCCCTGGCACTTTTGCCCTAGGGGGATTTTTATATCTGAATATCTTAGATGGTTGGATACAGTGGGAATTCCTCTTTTGGACCGCCTTCTTCTTTGCCCTCTTGCCCGTGGCCGGAATTTATAGCTTGGTGCGGATGGGTTTCATTTCCGACATTCATATTTACAAGCGCGAGCAGCGCAATATGAGCTATCCCATCGCCACTGTTGGAGCCGCAATGGGCTGTGCTTATGTCTATTACGTACAAACTGACGAACACTTGTTTGCCTGGTCTTGGGCCGCCACGGTATCCCTGTTTTTACTTTGGATACTTAATGCTACTTGGATTAAGGTAAGCGCCCACATGACAGGAGTATCCGGATTCACGGCATTACAACTGTTCCTGTTTTCCCGTGGAGAAGAGAACGGCATCATCTTGAGCATTTCTTTGCTCCTGTGCGTTTTGGTTTACCTCTCCCGAAAAGGATTGTCAGCCCATAGCCACAAAGAACTTATTGCAGGGTTTTGCCTTGGTTTTTTGGCTACATTTGCAACACTTTCTCTATGAGTTTCAGCTGCATTCTGTATGAAAAAAATGGCAGTATTGCCAATATAAGCCTTAACAGGCCCGACGTATTTAACGCCTTTAACGACGAACAAAGTTACGAATTGCAAGACGCCTTGAAACAGGCTTCACGCGATGCAGAAGTTCGTGTGATTGTGCTCACAGGTGCTGGAAAAGCTTTTTGCAGCGGCCAAGATTTAAAGGCCATCGCAGAAAGCAAAAATCGCAGTCTTAGCGAAAGCCTATACAAACGCTATAACCCCATCATTAAAGCCATGCGCGAAATGCCTAAACCCATCATTTGCCGACTCAATGGTGTCGCGGCAGGTGCGGGCGCATCATTGGCCTTGGCTTGTGATTTTATCATTGCCGCTGAACATGCTTCACTTATCGAAGTATTCATCAATGTGGGATTGGTTCCGGATAGTGGTTCTTCTTATTTTTTGCCTCGCGCCGTAAGCCCTGCTCGGGCTTTTGAACTCGCCACCATGGCGTCTAAAGTAACCGCGCAACAAGCCCTAGAATGGGGAATGATAAACCGCGTGGTTAGCGCCGAACAGCTCGATGCTGAGGTTGAAAATGTTGCCAATTATTACGCAAAAGCACCAACCCAAGCGGTAGGCATGATTAAAAAAATGTTGAACAAAGCCAATTACTCCGACTTAGATACCATGCTTCAATATGAAGCTTGGTGCCAAGAAATTGCAGGAAGAAGTCATGACTATAAAGAAGGTGTTGCAGCATTTAATGAAAAAAGAAAACCTGATTTTAAAGGCCAATGAGATTCTATAAACTCCTTCTCAGCATAACCCTTTTAAGCACCGCTACCGCGGTTAAAGCGCAGGAAATGCCTAAAGAAATTTGTGGCTATGACCTGGTCATGGAACAACTTGAAAAACAGTATCCGGGATTTAGAAAACAATACGACCAACAGTACATCAATGCGGTATATCAGCGTGCGGTAAGCAGCCGCAAAACGCCCATTAAAGATACCACCTACTTTTACGACACCATTTACACCCTACCTGTAGTGTTCCATGTGCTGCATAACAACAATGCTGAAAACATCAACGATAGCTTGCTAAAAAATCAGTTGGAGGTATTAAACCAAGACTTCAGACGTTTGAATGCCGACACCTCCAAAACCCGCGCCATTTTTAAAAGCCGCGCTGGAGACACCCGCATCAACTTTGAACTCGCTACGGTTGATCCCAATGGAAATGGAACAACGGGCATTGTTCGCAAATCCACGAGCAGAACTACCTTTTATTCAAATGATTTGAATCTCGTGAAAGACAGCTCCAATGGCGGAGCTGATGCATGGGACCCCACCAAATACCTCAACATATGGGTGTGCGATTTGAGCTACCTTGGGCAAGATGCACTCCTTGGATTTGCATATCCTCCCTATGGACACCCCTTTTGGACATCTCAAAGTTGGGTTTCAGACCCAAACCAAGGTGTGGTGCTGCACTACAAAATTGTGGGAAGAAACAACCCACTCTCTAAAGGTCAAGCGCAGGTATTGGATAACAGCAGTAAAGGACGCGTGGCAGTGCACGAAGTGGGGCATTACTTGGGACTGCGCCACATCTGGGGCGATGGAACCACAGGTGGCGGATGTGCAGTTGACGATTATATCTTTGATACACCCAACCAACGCGTAAGAAGTGATTTTGACTGCAACCCAAATGCAAATACATGCAATGACCCTGGTGCTGAACAGTTTCCAGACATGATTGAAAACTACATGGACTACAGCGCCCACTTCTGCCAAAATATGTTTACCCACCAGCAGATTGCGGCAATGCGCTATTCCTTGTCTGTATACCGCACCTCATTGCCTGTAAAGGTGGAATACATTCAAAAAATGAAGGTGAAAGACACCTTTGCTTATAATGACCTAAAGTTGTTCGCTGCTGAAGGGCAAAAGGTGATAGTAGAACAACGCAACTCTGACCTGCCCAATGAAATGTATATGGATGTATACGACATGAGTGGGCAACTCGTACTCGACCATTACCAGCTCACCAAAAACGAAATGTGGGTGAGCACCGCCAAGATGGCAGCGGGTATTTACGTGTTTAGCCTTCGCGACAAGGAAAACAGGCCTGTGTTGCGTCAAAAAATATTGATCACTAAAAATTGAGTGCTGGCAAATTATACCTCGTGGCCACGCCTATCGGCAACTTAGCCGATATGACATTTCGCGCGGTAGAAGTCTTGCAAGCAGTGGATCGCATCCTTGCTGAAGATACACGCACCACTTCTGTTCTGCTCAAGCATTACAATATACAAACACCACTTTCTGCCTTTCACCAGCATAATGAACATGCACGCTTGGCAGGGGTTATTCAAGAATTATCTCAAGGTGCCCAAATGGCCCAAGTGAGTGACGCGGGCACCCCTGGTATCAGCGACCCTGGCTTTCTTCTTGCGCGTGCCGCATTAGACGCTGGCATCGCGGTAGAAGTAATACCTGGAGCCACTGCATTTATTCCTGCGCTGCTCAAAAGCGGATTTGCACTGCACCGCTTTGTATTTGAAGGATTTCTTCCGCAAAAGAAAGGGAGGCTTACCCGCATGCAACAATTGGCAGCTGAAACACGCACTGTAGTGTTCTATGAAAGTCCACACAAATTGCTCAAAACCTTGGAAGCATTGCAACAATTGTGTGGCCCAGATCGCCGTATAAGTGTAAGTCGAGAAATCACAAAAAAATTCGAAGAAACCCTCACTGGCCCCCTTTCAGAGATTGCAGCGCATTTCAAAACTACAGCTCCGAGAGGAGAATTTGTAGTGGTTTTAGAAGGCCTAGACAATAACAAATCTGATGCTGAATAAAATTCCAACCTGGTTGTTGTTGCTGCTACCCGCGCTTTGCTTTGGATTAGCTTGGCCACCGGTAGGTGTTTTCCCGCTACTATTCGTTGGTCTCATCCCATTGTTTGAGCTCAACCGCCGATTGAGCAATTCCAAATTCTGGTCTTTTTCCCTGCTGATGTATGCGAGTATGTTTGCATGGAACCTTGCTCTCACATGGTGGGTATGGAACAGCACCCCCTCAGGCGCAATAACCATGCTTGTGGCAAACAGTCTGCTTATGACATTGCCTTGGCTGCTTACGCGATACTTGGGCAAAAAAATAGGTGCGGGCAGGGCGGAAATAGCATTTATCATGCTGTGGTTGTGCTTTGAATTTATTCACCACCGCTGGGACTTGAGTTGGCCTTGGCTTACACTAGGCAATGGATTTGCCAATGCAACCTGGATGGTACAGTGGTACGATATTACGGGCACCCTAGGTGGCAGTGCATGGATTTTGGCGGTCAACTTACTGTTTTTTAGGGCACTCCAGCTGCGTCAATGGAAACCAGCCCTTGTATCCTTTGCCCTCCTCATTGGATTTGCTGCTGTGCTTTCTGTCATTGCAGCGGCAAGTGTATCCAAGGCAAGGCATAAAACAATAGAAGCGGTAGCCTTGCAACCTAGCTTCGATCCGTGGACAGAAAAATTCACGCGAGACCCTTCGGATATGGTGCGTGAAATGCTGCAACTGTCCTCCAAAGTCATAGACAGCAATACTGCTCTTTTGGTTTGGCCAGAAACAGCCCTGGTTGACAATATAGAAACTTCGGCAGCTGCCAATGATTACCAAGTGGCACAATTGCAGCGCTTGTTGCTCACATACCCTCAATTAAAAATACTCACTGGGGCCGACATGCAGCGGGTGTATTACAACTGCACGAAACGTCCAACGGGCACTGCTAGACCCACTTCAAGTGCTTCCATTTGGTGGGATTCATATAATTCTGCCTTGTATTTAGACGCAGAAAAAAAACCCAAATTCTATCACAAATCCAAATTGGTACCCGGCACCGAACAAATGCCGCTTACCGAGTGGTTTCCGGCTATCAATGACTTGGCTGTTACTTTAGATGAAAACAGCATGACTGGCAGTCTGGGAAAATCAGATTCGGTAGTATTATTTGGGACTTCCAAAATCACACCGGCCATCTGTTACGAAAGTATCTACGGCGACCATTTGGCAGCGTTTGCAAAGCAAGGTGCAGGGCTTATTGCGATCATCACAAACGATGCTTGGTGGGGCAAAACCCCAGGGTATTTACAACATTTGTCCTATGCAAAACTCCGCGCTATTGAACAGCGCAAGTGGGTGGTGCGCAGCGCCAATACGGGTACCAGTTGTTTTATAGACCCTTGGGGCAAACTCTATCAGCCTTCAGAATGGTTCGCAAAAACAGCGATTAAACAGAAAGTAGAGTTGCGCTTTGAGAATACCTGGTACGTTATTCTAGGAGACCGGATTATTCTCCTTTGCCTGCTCATTGTACTCGGTTTTTGGCTGTGGCGGAGCAAGCCTGCCTAGAGAGGAAGGAGCCCCTAGAACCCTATTTATAAATTACAAGAATCACCGGTTTATCCTGAGCCTGTATCATACTGTCTGCCCAGTTAAAATTGCTTTTGCTAAGCATAGGGCAACCCGCACTAAAATAATTGGGACTTCCATATTCCTGGCTGGTTTGATCGCGGTAAGCATGCAAAACTACAGCGCGTTTAAGGGCATTGTTGTTGCTGCCATCGAGGCCATGTAGCCTGTAGCTTTTGCCAAAGTTTCCATGATAGCTATCTCCTATGCGGTACTTACCTGCAGAAGTGCAGTTGCTTCCCACCACATTGCTAAACACAGCATTGTCTATGGTGCTTCCACCTCCGCTTCCATGACTTACTAGAAAACTCTTGATCAGGCGCTGGCTATCGGGATTTACCGCATAAAAGCGTTTAATATTCATGTTTAAGCCCATGTCAGCCACAAATAGCAGGCTTGTGCTGTAATCGTTTTCTTCAAGCCAAGGTTTCAGGCTATCAATAAAGCGTTGGGCGCGTTTTGCACTCAAGTTTTTATGAAACTTATCGGCAACTTCTTCGCGGTTGTATGAAGAAGTGGTTCCGCGCTTTGTAGCGTTGGCGAACCCTGTGCCGAAATATATCAGCACTATCAGGGCAATGGTTGCGGTGATATGTACTAGCTTCTTCATATGAGTCTAACGATTGGTACTTACCATTTCTTGCCCTTGCAATTAAAATAGTTTCATAATTATTTGAGCAAAAGCTATTCCACAAAACCAAATGCTTCTTAATCCATTGGTAATGTGATAAAAGGCACAGTTAAGTTCTTAGATTTTTTAGTACTTGCCTACAGAGTTAAACATCATGGTTACAGAATCTATCACCATCGCCAACCTCAAATGCCAGGGATGTGAAAACAGCATTACAAAAGAATTGCTTTCTATCCCGGGGGTTGAAAACGTATCGGTGAATCATGAATCAGATTCAGTAACAGTTATGCATGATGCACAAGTACTCCGTGATATGCTAACCAGCCGTCTTTACAAATTGGGCTACCCCGAAGCTACCGAGAAGAACGGACTCCTCCTTCAGCTGAAGAGCTATGCCAGTTGTATGATTGGGCGACTCGGTTAGCATCCTGTTTTTTCTATAATCCGGGGTGGTTTGCTATGAGGCGCTTGCCGTATCTTTGCAGCCTAGTTTATGTCAAGACCAGTTCGTGTAAGATTTGCTCCTAGTCCAACGGGACCGCTTCATATCGGAGGTGTGCGCACCGCCTTGTACAATTATCTTTTTGCTCGCAAACACAAGGGCACAATGATTTTACGTATTGAAGATACGGATCAAAACCGCTTTGTACCTGGTGCAGAAGCCTATATCATGGAAAGCTTGAAATGGGTGGGTATTGAAATAGACGAAGGACAAGGTGTAGGTGGACCGCACGCACCCTACCGCCAAAGTGAAAGAAAGCCCATGTATGCGCAATACGCTTTTGACCTGGTAGAAAAAGGCCATGCTTATTACGCATTTGATACCGAAGAAGACTTAGAAAACATGCGCAAACGCCTTGAAGCAGGCGGGATGCAGCCTGCCTACGATGCCGTAAGCAGAAACAGCATGACCAATTCTATTACCCTGCCGGCGGATGAAGTGCAATGCCGCATTGACAATGGCGATGCCTATGTAATTCGCATAAAACTTCCCCGCAAAGAAGAGGTACGCTTCCATGACAACATCCGCGGATGGGTAGTGGTAAGTACCTCACAAATGGATGATAAAGTGCTGCTCAAAAGCGATGGCATGCCTACTTATCACCTTGCCAATGTTGTGGATGATTATCTTATGGGTATTAGCCATGTAATCCGCGGCGAAGAATGGCTGCCTAGTGCACCCTTGCACGTGATGCTCTATCGTTTTATGGGCTGGGAAGATGTAATGCCAGAATTTGCGCATTTGCCGCTATTGCTCAAGCCGGAAGGCAATGGGAAACTCAGCAAACGCGATGGTGACCGCCTTGGATTTCCGGTGTTCCCCTTGCTGTGGACAGACCCAAAAACGGAAGAAGTAAGCAGCGGATACCGCGAAACTGGCTATTTCCCTGAAGCCGTGGCCAATATGTTGGCCCTACTCGGCTGGCATCCAAGCGACAATAGAGAGGTTTTTGATATGCCCTCCCTTATCGAAGCATTTAGCCTAGAAAAAGTGAGTAAGAGTGGTGCAAAATTTGACCTGAACAAAGCCCTGTGGTTTAACCACCACTATCTGATGGAAAAATCTATTGCGGATGTTGCAAACACTGCAAAACCGGCATTAGACGCCCTTGGTCTACAGGCTGAAAAGGCATATTTCGAAGCCGTTTGCGCACTCATGCGTGAAAAGGTGAGCTTTGCCAAAGAAATTCCACAACAAGGGAAGTACTTCTTTACCGATGAATTCACCTACAATGAGGATGTGATTCGCAAAAAATGGAAAGCGGATACGAACCAGCAATTGCTGAACATTGCAAGCCAATTTGAGGCTTTGAAAGACTTCAATGCAGAAGCAGTGGAAGCCTCGTTCAAAGCAAGCTGCGAAGCCGCTGGATTAAAGACTGGTGACCTTATGCAGCCCTTGCGCGTGGCCGTGAGTGGCGAGCCTGCTGGACCCCCTGTTTTTGAAATGATCGCCCTGTTGGGACAAGAAAATGCTATACGCAGAATACGCGCAGCAGCAGCCGCGATCCAACCCTTGGTGGCTTAATTGCCTTCTTTTGCAGAAAACCTGCCATTTATGGCAGTGAATTTCTTATTTTCGCCACTTCTTAAAGATTTCGAATAAATACGCATGAATAATTTCAGAACTATGAACCGGGTATTGGGTTGGGTAATGTTTGCCATTGCCTTGGTAGTGTATACCCTTACCCTTGAGCCTTCTGTGAGCTTATGGGACTGTGGTGAGTTTGCATCAGCCGCATACAAACTTCAAGTAGTGCACCCTCCAGGAGCACCTTTGTTCCTGATGGTAGGTAGGCTCTTCTCCCTACTGGCAGGTAGCCCCGCTGAAGTAGGCTTTTGGATTAACATGCTATCCGCAGTATCCAGCGCTGGTTGCGTAATGTTTACCTTCTGGATTACGACCCACTTTGCACAAAAAATGATGGCTGAAGGTAGCGAGAATAGAAACCTTCTCATCTTGGGTGCAGGTGTTGTTGCTGCCTTGTCTAACACCTTCCTTGACAGCTTTTGGTTTTCTGCTGTTGAAGCGGAAGTATATGCCATGAGCTCTTTCTTCACTGCGCTTACCTTCTGGGCTATATTGCGCTGGGATAAACACAGTGAAGATCCAGGCAGCGACCGTTGGTTGGTGTTCATCGGATTCTTGACTGGCTTGGCCTTGGGTACGCACATGTTGAACTTGCTGGTTATTCCTGCAGTTTGCTTGGCTTACTATTTCAAACGCTACGAAATCAACCGCAAGGGTATCATCTTGGCATTTATTGCTGCCGTATTTGTGCTCGGCCTGATTATGAAAGTGATATACCCGGGTATTCCATGGCTTATGGCAAATATGGACCGCCTGTTTGTAAACTCTTTCGGCCTGCCGTTCTACAGTGGCGCCATTTTCGCAATCATTGCTGTTTTTGCTGGTCTTGGATACTTGGCCTATTACACCCACAAAAACGGAAAACGCAATTGGAACGTCTACACCATGGCACTATTGTTTGCTGTGCTTGGCTACAGCTCATATGGAATGGTGGTTATTCGTTCTATGGCCAACCCTGCGATCGATATGAACAATCCAGAAGACCCTTATAAGTTTTATGGATATATCACCCGTGAACAATATGGCGATAGACCCTTGGTAAAAGGTCCCTTCTTTAATGCACCCCGCCCTAGCGAATGGGCTTACTATAATGGCGAACAGCCTTCTAAGCCAGACTCCCGCGAAACAGGCGAGAAGTTCTTTAAAGGTGAAACCAAATATGAAAGCGGTGGAAAAGGATATGAACCTGAATTTGCCGATGAGTATATGACCATTTTCCCAAGAATGGGAAAATCGAATAAGTCGGGCGACGCCAAAGGGTATCGTGAATATGGCGGAATGGGTGATGTTCAGCAGCAAATGGAAGGCATTCGCGAACGCGCGCGTCAAGAAGGACGAGGATTGAACAATAGTGAAAAACAACAAATTCAAGAATTGGACTTGCAAAAGCCCACTTTTGCCAATAACCTCACCTACTTCTTGAATTACCAAATTGGGCATATGTACATGCGTTATTTCGCATGGAACTTTGTGGGCCGCTTTAACGATCAACAGGCTACTACCGGCAACTCTAAATTCGATGGCAACTGGTACTCTGGTATAGGTTTTATTGATGGCATGAATGTAGGTCCGCAAAAGAACCTGCCTGACTATTACAAAAACCAAAAAGCAAGAAATGCCTATTTCTTCCTTCCCTTGTTGTTGGGCTTGTTTGGCTTGTTTTACCACTACAGAAAATCCAAACTTGACTTTTGGTTGGTGATGGTTCTGTTCCTGTTTACAGGATTACTTATCAACGTATACATGAACCAACCTCCTTACGAACCCCGTGAAAGGGACTATTCGCTGGTAGGTTCTTTCCAAACCTTCTGTATCTGGTTGGGATTGGGTGTTTTGGCTATCGCCGATATGCTTCAAAAATACCTGAAGAAGAATGCAGCCGTTGTTGCAGTAGCCGCTTCAACCCTATTGGTGCCCATGAATATGGCATATCAAGGTTGGGACGACCACGACCGTTCAGGCCGCTACATCGGTATTGATCTTGCAAAAGACTTCCTCAATAGCCTGGAGCCGAACGCGATACTGTTTTGTAATGGGGATAATGACACCTATCCACTTTGGTATGCCCAAAACGTAGAAGGTATCCGCACCGATGTGCGTATTATCAACGAAAGTTTGTTGCCTACAGAATGGTATAGCACTGTGTTGTTGGATAAGGTATACAATTCTGACCCATTGCCATTAACCGTTACTAAAAAAGACCTGCAAACAGGTAGCTTCGAATACGGTATTGAAGTAGAACGCAAGATGTATCCAAAACCACGTTCTATGCGCGAAACCATCGAAGAGCTATTGAAAAACAATGGCCATGGCGTTTCTCAAGATGTGTGGCACGGTGGTACTTGCTTCATTAAAGTAGATAAAGAAGCGGTGAAAAAGAGAGGCCTAGTAAGCAGAAAAGATTACGGTCTTATTGCCGATAGCATTATGATTAATGTGGGTGGTGATTACATCACCAAAGGTGATTTGGTTGTGTGGGATTTGATTGCTACCAATGCAGAACAAGGTTGGAAGCGCCCTATTTACTTCACTTCAGTGAGTGGATTTGACTTTAATAACCTAAACCCATACCTGCAATTGGAAGGCTTAGTGTATAAGTTTGTTCCTGTGCGCGGCGGAACAGGTGACCAAAACAGCCCAGCTAAAATCGCAGACTTCCAGTTGTATAACAACTTGGTGAATAAGTTCAGCTACTATGGCATGAACAAGAAGAAAAATTTCTTCCTCGATGATAAGGCTTCTTATGTTCCTAGAGATATGCAGCGCTTTGCATTGGATCTTGCCTCATATTATCAGGGTGAAATTGCCATGTATGAAGGCATCAAAGGCATGACTGACAGCGGCAAGGCGGTGAACCCACCTCCAGGCTATGCGGATGTAAATAGCTACCTCAACTTTATGAAAGATTCAATTCCTGTGTACAAGCAGCGCACCGTAACAGCCCTGAACAAAATCTTGACGGAAATGCCTGAATCAGTTTATCCAATGGATAAGATGTTCAAGACTGAATATGCAGTATTGCTGCTTGAATTTGGCGATGAGAAAAACGCCAAGAAAATGATGGATATGGCGATTGAAGACAATGCACAGTTTGCAAGATATTTTTCTAAGTGGGCCGATGAATATGATTGGGCAATGCGTGAAGTTTACTTCAGTAAGCAGTACATCAACCGTATTAAAGACGTTTGTAAGAAAAAAGGCAAAACCGAGTGGTTGAATTATTACAACCAGAAAACTGCCGGTATCTAAAATAGTAAAAAGCCCCGGAATTCCGGGGCTTCTTTTTTTATGAAGAACACATCATTTGTATATGGCATTCGCCCGGTTCTAGAAGCCCTAGAATCAGGTAAGCCTATTGACAAGGTTTGGATACAAGAAGGACAAGTATCCGGCCAACTGAAAGAGATTCTGAGCATCTTACACCAGCGCCGAATTATATGGAAGCAGGTACCACAGGAAAAGTTATTCAAATTGGGTGGTGGCAACCACCAAGGTATTGTTGTCGCTATCTCTGCAGTGGAGTTTGCAGAGATAAGCAATGTAATTGCAGAAGCTTTTGAAAAAGGCGTAGACCCATTTATTTTGGTACTTGATGGTGTTACCGATGTGCGCAATTTTGGGGCAATCGCCAGAAGTGCAGCTTGTGCCGGTGTGCATGCAATCGTAGTCCCTGAAAAAGGAGGAGCTGCGATCAACTCTGATGCGGTTAAAACTTCAGCAGGCGCCCTGCTTAAAATACCCGTGTGCAGAACCAATTCGCTGCATCATACATTAAAGTCTTTGAAAAACTCAGGACTTACCATCGCGGGAGCCACTGAAAAAGGAGCCGACTCTTTCTATAGCTGCGACTTTACTGGACCATTAGCCATTGTAATGGGAAATGAAGAAACGGGGTTAAGCGCGGATACATGGAAGATGTGCGAAGTAAAATTCAAAATTCCGATGAGTCCTTTCGGCGTAGGTTCTTTGAATGTATCTGTGGCAGCAGGCATCGCTATGTTTGAAGCCATGCGCCAACGGTCAATCGCCCAAGAATAACACACGCTGATGGTATAAAACTCCATCAGCTCGCATTCTCACTACAATGTTTCCCCTATGCTGCAAGGTTACAACAATGCCTTCCGCAGCGTCATATATAAACTCACGCAGCACTTTACCTGTAATATCCATGATTTGCACCTGCAAATCACCCACAATGTCAGATGGGAAAAACTGTAAACCACCTGCAGCAGTCCCTATGTGCACTTGTGATGCGAGGTTCGAATTCTGAGTATTCGCCGTTGCCAAAAGTCGCGGATGCGCATAACTGGCCCCTGATGTTAAAATGGTGGAAGGTAGCGGTAAAAAATTGGGATCGAAAAATGTGTAGGGATCGGTTAATTGCAAGTCACGGGGTGCCGATAAACTGCCATTGCCAAAACCACTGCTCAGGAGCCAAGTGCTCCGATTAAAATCGGGATATGCCTGTGCAAAGCGGTTTGTAGTGTCTAGATTCATGGTTTTCATGCCCGCAAATTGGTTATTCTGAAAGACCACCAAGCCCGCCGACATATTTGCGCCCACCCCCATTCCATCCAGCATAAGGCCTCGAGTATACCCGGCTATGGCCGAGTTAAAAACTGCGCATCTCCCATTGCGTCGCAGATGCACTGCATAGCGGAAGTTAGAATTGTATGGCGTGTTGGGCAAAGTTAAGGGACCCAAAAAGGTTACATTGGATAGGGTCGGATCGGTAAAGGGTTGCGCTTGGGTAGCCAAGGCGTCGTTCTGAATCTCCAAGCCAGAAGCGCCCCTGCTCCCCGCTTTTGTGCTGTCTCTGAGAATTACGGCATACTGTATAAGCCCCGTATATCCCATATCCATGGTTATGTCTGAGTTATAGCCTCGAAACAGTGCAAGATGTTTTAGCTGGGCAGTGCCACCTGCGATATGGATTCCATCATTACCACAGAAACTAATTTGAATATGATGCAGTTGCGTTCTGCGGCCAACCGCACCCAATGCCAATGCGCTAATTTCTTTATCTGGTTGGTATTGGACACCCGCAAACTCGATGCGTGTGTAGGAAATGGAACCCGAACTGTCTTCGTCATCATTGCCACCAAAAAGCCCATCTCCATTGGCATTGTTAATGCCTGCCCCAATATCCGACGAGCCCCCGTTCGCATTGATTCTTGCCTTTCCTAGCAACACAATTCCGCCCCAATCTCCGTAGGTGCGCGCACCTGTTCCCTCCGAACTGGTAAAAACGATAGGATTGGAAGGCGTACCATCACAGATTAACTTACTGCCCTTGGTTATAATAAGTGCAGACGCACTTAAAACATCGCTACGAATAATGGTGCCTGGTTCGATAGTCAACGTGGTGTTATTCTTGACATAGACATACCCCTTCAGCAAATAGGTCTTGTCTGCCTTGAGTGCAGTAGGACTGGTAATATTGCCCTGCAACAAAACCGTACCCGCAGGGTAACTGCTCGCCCTCGGGTTCCAGTTGGTCCATCCTTGCGTCCAATCCACCGTGCCGAAAGCACCAATGTAATTGTCTGGCGTAAAAAACCCCTGAGCCAAACAAAACAAAGGCCCAAACAACGTACACGTAAAAAGCGCCCTGAACATAGGCTTATCGGATTCTATAAGTAAAGTTCAGCAACAATAATGGAGCAATCTTCATGCGGTTTACCACACGGTCGGTATCGCTAAACGAACGTTTGTTGTCCGTATTTTGATACAGTACCAGATCTTGAGAGAAGATATCGCCAGCGGTGAATTTCACCTCTGCACGCTTGCTTAGTGACTTCGCGACTTGAATGTCTAGGATATGTCGGGTCTTTTCGTAAAAATCAGGATAATTGGTGGTGCCTACTGAGTAAAGGCGGTGACCCAAAGTATTGTAATTGATTGCAAAACTAACCCCTTTGGCGCGGTTAGAATAGTACAAACCTGCATTGACAATATAGGGTGATTGGCCTTGCAGCGGGCGCGACACATTGGCTACACTCCCTGCGCTGTCGAAATACTGGAATCGCACCTCAGAAAAGGTGTAATTTATGTTTGAAGCCAATTCATAATTGCGCAAGCTGTAAGAAAACTTCTTCAGCTTGTAGCGAAACTCCATTTCCGCACCATATACGGTAGCAACGGTAGCATTTTTGAACTGCAAACTGCGCACTGGGTCTTGACTTACCAATGATACCGTCTGTTCTACTGGGTTTCTAAAATCTTTTATAAATGCACCAATTGAGAAACTTTGACCATCTCCAGGAAAGGTCTCATAGCGGATATCAAAATTCTGAATGGTACCACTGCGCAAGGTGTCGTTGCCGACAATACTTACAAAGTTGATAAAGTCAAAATAGCTAAATGGGCTTATTTCCCTAAAATCGGGTCTCGTCACCGTGGTCGCATAGCCAAATCGCAAATTGGTGCGTGGTGTGAGTAAGAAGGTAAATGCCAAACTAGGCAGTATATTTAAGTCATCGAGTTTCGGATTGATGTCCCCAACTCCTGCTTTTTTAGTCTTCATCTCTTGAAAAAACTTCTCAACGCGCACACCGCCCGTAACGCGGAAGAACCGATCGAAAATATTATCCATCATGAGGTAGGCCGCATGCAAGGAAGATGTTCCCGTATAACTATAGCTCGGGTCGTCGATTTCATCATAGCGGAATCCATTTCCACCCATATGAGATGGATCAAAAATTTGGTTGGCGTTGAGGTATTTCAGTGAATCTGGGGTGTCGAAACTATTGTCAACTACAGATAGCACACGGGCTTGGAAGGTGCGTGCTTTGAGTTGGTGAAACCCACCTGCTTTCAAATCCATTTTATACCTATCGGCTAAGAATGTTCTTAGAAATGAATACCCCGCAAATCGGATATTCTCTTCCATCCCTGTATACATTTTACCTGCATTGGTAAAGCTTGCTCCAGGCCCCACAGCCGCTTTAAAGGGATCGGTGGTACCAGTATTTCGGGTATATAATAAACGACGGTAATCGGGCGCACTGCGATTTACAATTTGTGCCCCTGCGTCCCACTTAAACTTGATTTCAGCCGAGGGTATAAAATGCTCACCTGAAAGTTGAGAACCAAAGAAATAGTTATAACTATAACTTAGACCGCGGCTTTGCTCATCTGAGCCTCTCTCATAATCCGTGCCTTCGCGCACATTGTTTTCTTCAAATGCATTGTTATTAATAAAATTGCGCCAAGTGATTTTATTCTTCTTATTCACCTTCATGGCAAAATTCAGAATCCCTCCCAACAGCACATTGTCATTATACAATTGATCCGAATATTTGCGCGTAACAGCATTACTATTAAACTCTGTGCGGCCCAGTTCATTGAATTTTTGGATGCGAGAGTAACTTAGGGCAAAAAGCACCCCAGTGGGTCTACCGCTGAATAGAAAACGTGTACTGTTGGAGAATTGAAACTGTAAACTTGGAAGCGCCGTTCTAGATTGCAGGCCCCAATCATTGCTAAACTTTTTACTAAACTCAGCACGATCTGCGCGTGTAAGGCTAGCCATATAATCCCCGCGCACTGGCATACTCGCAGGTAGCAGTCTGCCGCTTGCCCCCATCCCCAAAAAATCAGCACCTGTATTGGTCTGCCATTCCATGGTCCTTCCCATGGTATTGGTGTACCCGCCAAAACCCAAGGAAACTGTTTGGACATTTTCATCGGGTACATCCCGCATATTGATGAGGATAACGGCACCTGCAAACTCACCTGGCTGATCTGGCATACCTGATTTCACGACCATCAGGTTATCCAGAAGATTTGAAGGAATTACATCAAAGGCAAAAGACTTCCGATCGGGCGTGGTGCTAGGCATGGGTATGCCGTTGAGCATGGCCACATTGTATCGGTCAGCCAGGCCTCTGATAACAGGATATTTGTTATCTTGTATCGAAATACCACTCACCCGGCGCATGGCTTCAGCGGTATTCCTATCGGGAGTGGTTTTTATGGTTTCCTGAGAAAGTCCATCCATTATAGAAGGCGAACTTTTGCGTTCCGAGGCCACACCTGCATTGTTGTTTTTCTCTGGTTTGCGCGCGGTAATTACCACCCCTGCCAGCGATTTCACGCTATCAAACATGGCAATGCGCACTACGGTAATCTCATTGGCAGTAACCCTCAGCAGCGGCACATACGTGGTTTTGTGATTGATCTCTCGCAACTCAAGAGAATAAATACCCGGAGCAATATTGCTAAACAGAAATCGGCCTTCTACATCCGTGACATCTTCTGTTCCTCCTGGTTTTAGTGAAATGGTAACACCTACCAGTTCTCGGCCGGTTATGGCGTCAGTAACCGCACCTGCGAGTCCACCCGTTTGTGCAAGCAGATTGCTCCCCGCAGAAAGTAATAAAATTGCCGTTAAGATTCCCCTCATGAATTGAAAATTCACATGCAATATGCACGTTTTTTATGGCTAAAAAAAGCAAAAGCGAGAAGTGTATCCAATAGTGGGCACTTATATGTTTTCAGGCTGCCATTTATACAAATTCAACCATGTATCTTGTGTATCTTTGCAGACTACTTATGCTCCCCATTCAAATGGTGGACCTGCAAACGCAGTACACCCGACTTAAATCCGACATCGATACAGCCATAGGGAATGTGCTCCAATCTGGTGCCTTTATCAAGGGTCCAGAAGTTAAGTCTTTTGAACGCGACTTGGCTCAATTTACAGGCGCCAAGCATGCCATTGGTTGCGCCAACGGCACAGATGCATTGCAAATTGCGTTCATGGCCCTACAGGCAGCACCAGGTAGTGAGGTAATCACCCCTTCTTTTAGCTATGCCGCGCTTGCCGAGGTGCTTCATTTACTCGGATTAAAACCTGTATTCTGTGAAGTACACGAGGACAGCTATCTCATGGATGCATCGAAAATTGAAAGTTTAATTACCGATAAAACCATTGCCATCGCACCCGTTCACCTTTATGGGCAGTGCTGCGATATGGAGGCCATTTTGGCCATAGGCCAAAAGCACAAACTTTACGTAATTGAAGATACTGCTCAAGCCATTGGCGCTGTATATACTTTTTCAAATGGCACCAGCCAACAAGCAGGAACCATGGGCCATATCGGCACCACTTCCTTTTTTCCAAGCAAAAACTTGGGCTGTTATGGAGATGGTGGCGCCGTATTTTCTAACGATGGCGTCTTGGCCGAACGTATGGGAATGGTTGCCAATCACGGACAAAAAGTAAAATACTTGCACGAAATTGTGGGTATCAATTCCCGTTTAGATACCCTTCAGGCAGCAATTCTTCAGGTTAAATTGCCGCATCTAAGAGATTTTGAAGCCCGCAGAAACCATTGCGCCGGTGTTTATGATTCGGAGTTAGGCCAAATCCCTGGAATTCAAGTTCCCAAAAGAGTGGCAAACTCCACCCATGTGTTTCATCAATATACCATAAAATTGCAGTCGCATGAGCAGCGCGAAGCACTTAAGGCTTATTTGAGTGAGAAAAAAGTACCATGTATGATCTACTACCCAACCCCCTTACATCAGCAGCAAGCCTATGCACAAAATCTTCACATGGAGCTAACAGAAAACCTATGCAAACAAGTGTTATCCCTTCCTATTCATACAGAAATGGAAGAGGAACAACTTCACTATATATGTTCCACCATTCAAGAATTCTTTAAGGCATGAAAATCGCTGTAATAGGCACCGGATATGTGGGTTTGGTAAGCGGTACTTGCTTCGCTGAAACAGGCAACCGCGTCATATGTGTAGATATTGATGACAACAAGGTAAAGAAGCTTTCCGAAGGCCAAATTACCATTTATGAGCCCGGATTAGAAACCTTGTTCAAACGCAACCTTAAAGAAGGACGCCTGCATTTTACTACCCAATTGGAAGATGCGGTAAAGGCTTCAGATGTTATCTTTTTAGCCCTTCCTACCCCTCCCGGTGAAGATGGAAGTGCTGATTTGAAATATGTATTGGGAGTGGCCCGCCAAATCGGACAAATCTTAGAACCTGGTGACTACAAGGTTATTGTAGATAAAAGCACTGTGCCTGTAGGAACAGGCGATAAGGTGCGCAATGCCATTCAAGAAAATTACTCTGGTGATTTTGATGTGGTATCCAATCCTGAATTTTTAAGAGAAGGGGTTGCTGTAGAAGACTTCATGAAACCAGACCGCGTAGTTATAGGTGTTGAAAGCAATAAGGCCAAACAAGTGATGTCTGAGCTTTATGCACCCTATGTACGTCAAGGCAATCCATTGATTTTTATGGATGTCCGCAGCGCAGAGCTTACCAAATATGCGGCAAATAGCTTTCTGGCTGCCAAAATCTCATTTATGAACGAAATCTCTAGGCTTTGTGAAATCCTCGAAGCCGACGTGGATATGGTGCGCTTAGGCATTGGTTCGGATGCCCGTATCGGCAAAAGGTTCCTTTTCCCTGGTATTGGTTACGGTGGTTCTTGCTTTCCAAAAGATGTAAAAGCACTGATTCACTCCGCCTCTGAGGTGGGTTATGATTTTAAAATCTTAAAAGCGGTAGAGCAGGTAAACGCCATTCAAAAAAAGGTACTCATACCCAAAATTACACAGCGTTTCGGGTCTGCTTTATCCGGTAAAACCGCCGCAATGTGGGGTTTGGCATTTAAACCAAATACCGATGACATTCGCGAAGCACCAGCCTTAGAAATGATAGAAGATTTGCTTAAAGCTGGAGTGAAAGTGCGTGTGTTTGACCCAGAAGCCATGGAAAATGTAAAGGACATTATGGGTGATAAAATCACTTTTTGCAGCAATCAATATGAAGCTACCGAAGGTGCAGATATGCTCATCATCGCGACAGAATGGCCTGAATTCAGAACTCCTGATTTTGAACAGTTGGAACAAAAACTCAACGAAAAAGTAATTTTTGACGGCCGCAATGTGTTTGAACTTGAAGCCATGCGCCGCAAGGGCTTTGAATACTTCAGCATAGGCAGAAAGGATATTTATGCCTAAAGAAAGAGTACTCATTACCGGTGCAGCCGGATTTCTAGGTTCGCACTTGTGCGACCGCTTTGTAGCCGAAGGGTATCATGTCATTGGCATGGATAACCTAATTACAGGCGATATGCGCAATATTGAACACCTCATGCACCTCGAAAATTTTGAATTCTATCACCACGATGTTTCAAAATTTGTGCATGTACCCGGTGAGTTGAAGTACATCCTCCACTTTGCAAGCCCTGCGTCACCCATTGATTACCTCAAAATTCCCATTCAAACCTTGAAAGTAGGATCGTTGGGTACCCACAATCTCTTAGGCTTGGCAAAGAGCAAAAATGCGCGCATACTGGTGGCAAGCACCAGTGAAGTATATGGCGACCCGGCCGTGCACCCTCAAAATGAAGACTACTGGGGCAATGTAAACCCTGTAGGACCAAGAGGGGTATATGACGAGGCAAAACGTTTCCAAGAAGCCATCACCATGGCTTACCATACCTACCACGGCCTAGAAACCCGAATTGTGCGAATTTTTAACACCTATGGCCCACGCATGCGCTTGAATGACGGGCGTGTGCTTCCTGCTTTTATTGGTCAAGCCCTCCGCGGCGAAGACCTCACCATTTTTGGCGATGGAAGCCAAACCCGCAGTTTCTGTTATGTAGATGATTTGGTAGAAGGTATTTACCGCCTGCTATTGAGTGATTACGCTTATCCCGTGAATGTGGGAAATCCAGATGAAATAACCATTGGACAATTTGCTGAGGAAATCATCAAACTTACGGGCACCACCCAAAAAGTGATCTATAAAGACCTACCGGTAGATGACCCCAAGCAACGCCAACCTGATATCACACGGGCCAGGGCTATTTTGAATTGGGAGCCGAAAGTATCACGTGCAGAAGGGTTGAAAATCACGTATGATTATTTCAAATCCTTGCCAAACGAACGTTTGTATGATGAAGCACATCATAAAGACTTCGACAAGTACAAGAAAGATTAACACTGCGCTAAAAAGCGCTAGGTCGTAAGCGTTCTATTTTCAAAAAGCATAAAAAAAAGGCGGAACCCTCATTCCGCCTTTTCCACTACTTGGTGTTACTCAGCTAGGCTATCGGATCAAGTGAACCACACCATCCGCTGAAATATCATCACCGCTGAAGAGTCTTGCATTGATTTTATATACATAGACTCCGCTTTGGCACATTTTGCCCTTTTTACGGCCATCCCAACCTTCATTGGGGTCTTTGGTTTCGAATACGATTTCACCCCATCTGTTATAGATCTGGAAGAGATAGAAATCCTTTTGCACGTTTATCGCGCTTGGCTTAAACACATCGTTGCGTTCATCATTGGTAGGTGTGAAGGCATCCGGTACATGCAATATGCCACGTGGATTCACATAGATAGGCTTGGGCAACAATAGGGTATCATAACAGCCCTGACTGCTTACTGAAATCAATTCCACATCATAATGCCCCGTATCGTTTACTTGGAAATAGGGATTCACCAAAAGGCTATTCCCAACGCGATTTCCAGTGCTGCTGTTGTACACATTCCATTGATATCCTACAGCTCCTGTAGTCAGGTTTCGGGTTGTGAATTTGGCATCAGGAAGGTATAATATAGAGGGCGTGAGATTGAAATACGTGAATGGTGCATTCAATACTTTTATGAACTGCTTCTTCTCCGTTTTACCCTCACCCCCTGGACCTTTTGCGATCAAAATCACGTCGTAATATCCGCTGTACTTATAGGTATGGACTGGGTCCTTGTCCTCACTTCTTTCACCGTCACCAAAGAACCATATATAGCGGTCAGAGTTCACAGAAAGGTTGGTAAACTGCACGGTAAGCGGCGGGCAACCTGAATCACGGTCCACTGAGAAGTCCGGTGTTGGGAAGGCTGGCTCTATGCGTACAAAATTGCAGAACATATCCTTACAACCCCCATTATTGACAGTCAAACAGATTTTATAGTCTCCAGAGTCGCTAAAATCGTGGGTTGCATTTTGAATCGTACTCGTTGCAGGTATACCCGCTGGATCCGAGAAATCCCAGAAATAGGTCAGTGGTATCACACTGCGGCTCTTGTCAGTAAAGAAAATACGGTTGTCATTTGGCATGCGGCCTTTACCAGGACTAAAGTCAAAATCCGCTTTAGGACTTACATCCACACGAACAGTGCCGTTTGAAACCTGACTGTCAATACATCCATTTGCGTCAAAGGCAAACAATTTATATGCGTACAAGCCCGGTTTTTGGTATTCATAAATTGGGTTCTTCTGAGAACTTCCTCCATTATCTCCAAAGTCCCAAATATAGGTGCGTGCACCCCTTGTGTAGTTTGTAAACTGAATTACCGCCGGAGCACATAGCGCATAACTGGTGTCTTTCATTCCAATAGAAAGTCGCTGTGGCAGCGTAACTGTGCGTTTAAAGCTGTCTGTGCAACCGCGATTGCTTGTGGTGTGTAGTGTAACGATGAAGCTTGTGTCGGTGTAAGGTGAGGTTGGGAATAAATGCGTTAGGTTGGGAAAAGTGGATGTGCTTCCATCACCAAAATTGTACTTCACAATTGGCGCATTTTCGCCAAAGCTCTGGAATTTAAAATACCCAGCATCACATGGATTTACCCGGTCCGTTCTGAAGAATGAATACGAGGGCTTGTAAACTGGTATCCAAATACTAGTAGAGTCTACACAATCCAAAGAGTAGGTATAAAGAACAACCTGATACGCCGTATCATTCGCACCAGTATTTATAAAGGTATGGGTAGGGTTCACATCGGTTGATGTATATCCATCTCCAAATACCCACAGGTAATTCAACACGTTTACCGACTGGTTGTTGAACTTCACCGTGTGTGGCGCACAACCCGCAGGATTGTCAACACTGAACTTAGGAATAGGGTAAGGCAATACGGTCATGCTTCCTTTTACCGTGTCTTTGCAGCCATAAGGACTCGTTGCAACGAGATTAATAAAATAGGTAGTATCACTAAATGGACTAGCACTTTTCTTAAAGAAGTGTTTGGGGTTTGTGGTACTCGTTACGGTGCCATCACCCAAATCCCAAGTGTAGTTGTATGAAGCCAAACTTTGATTCAAAAACTGCATCAGGTCAGGGAAACAGAAGGTATCTGTTGAAACCAGATAGTTGGCAATAGGTAATCCAAAAACCGTCACCTTGTCTTTTAGCGTATCACTCAAGCAGCCAAATTTGCTCACCGCGCTAAGCTTCACCACCACTACTGAGTCAAAAATATCGCGGCCATAGAATACCTTACTAGGACCCTTTGTGGTATCAGTTCCATATACGCCAAACTCCCAAGTAAATTTATCGCCGTTGATGCTCTTGTTCGCGAAGCTCACAGGCAATGGACCGCAGCCGTTGGTGCGACTCATATCAAATTTAATCACCGGATCCGGATGTAACAGTACAGTGGAATTTGCAGTATCCTTACATCCGTGCTCACTAGTGGCAATCAAACGTACCTTATAAGTAGTATCGTTGTTTATCGCATCATTATAAATACCCACAGGTTCTGTAGCGGATGAGGTAATTCTATTTCCTAAATCCCAAGCAAAACTCATTATCGATATATTACCCGTATCGTAGGGTACACTTTGGTTGACATAGGTAACCCCGAGTGGTCTGCACCCTTCAGTTTTACTTCTGGTAAATAAGGCTTTAGGTTTTGGATAAATACGCACTGAGGTTGAACTGGTATCGCGGCAACCATGTTCAGAAATAGATATCAGCCTAACAGTATACACAGTATCTTTTGTTTTACTGGCTAAGAATCGAGCAGCAGTATCTTTACCAAACGCTTTCCTGCCGTTGCCAAAGTCCCATATAAACTTCATTATGTTTATAGAACCCGTGTCATATGGAGTAGAGTTGTTCGTAGTAGTAATATTCAAAGGTGCACAACCATCCGTTGCGCTAATACTAAATTTACTCAATGGTTTTGGATAAACGCGAACCGTTTTGGTAATGGAATCTCTGCAACCAAAGGTGTTTGTTCCAATTAATTTAACGGGATAAATAGAGTCTCTTGTTTTAAACGGCAAGAACCTAGCTGCAGTATCTTTGCTGTAAGCCAAAGTACCATTACTAAAGCTCCATAAGAACTTCATTTGGTTGATGTTACCCCCGCCATTGTGCGCAGTGGTATTGGTAAATGTAACATCCAAAGGGCCACAACCATTGGTTGGGGTGTAGGTATAGTTCATCGTGGGCCTTGGATCCATTGCAATGTTTAGGTAATTCGTATCTGTACACCCACTTGGATCCGCCATAACTACCCCAAATCTATAGGTGCGCAGACTGTCGTATTTTCTGGAAACCGTGCGGTCAACTGAACCACCCAATCCGAAATAACTGCTGCCATTGGTTCCATCACCCCAGATAACTGAAGCTGTATTTACGGGTGAGGTTACAAAGCGAATATCTAAAGTGCTGCCCACACACCGGCTTGAAGATAACAAAGTAATTGTAGCAGAGGGCTTACCACGGACGGTAAACGTCTTTTTAATAGTATCCTTGCCGCATGAGTCTGTAGCAATAAGCGTTACCGTATAGGTGCCTAAGGTAGAGTAGGTTTTATCTGGAGGATTCACCTGGGTAGAAGTTGTTCCATCTCCAAAATCCCAGAAATAGGTAGGGGTTCCAGCCAATCCTTTTACAGATGTATTGGTCCATTTCTGTGTTAATGGAGCACAGCCAGTAAGTGGTGTATTGAAGTTTGCCTTTACTTTTTGTTTGACCGTAATAAGGACAGTATCTTTTAATGATCCACAATTGTTGGCTACTGTCAGCACTGCTCTATATGTACCACCTGTTTGATAGGTATGGGTTGGGTTTTGCGCACTGCTTGTTGGTGTTGCATATCCAAAATCCCAATTTCTAGAAGTTGCATTTATGCTGTTGTCTCTGAAGTTTACCACCAAAGGTGAGCATCCTGCAGCCGACGCTGGGCCTGCAGAAATGGTAGGCATGCTATCGATACGCAAGGTATACCTTGCAGTATCTTTACCGCAGCCATTTGAATCAATCAGCAAGACTTGGTACACACCGCGCTTGCTGTAGGTTTTAGACTGCGAAGCAGAAGAAGTACCCCAACCAGAATTGGTTCCGTCGCCCCAAACCCAGAGGTATTTCTTATTGTTTGGCGTGCTACAAAAACGATTTTGAGAGGTATTGTTAAACGTAAAAGGTACAGCAAGATTACAGTTGGTCGGATTGGTCGGCGCAATAATGGCAGTATCCTTAGAGGAAGCCATGATTGGGTTCCAAGTGGCAAAACTCGAACCACAATTATTGGTTTGAGTAAGTTTCACGATGCCATTACACAAAAAGCGCTTATAGGTATAGAATAAAGTGTCTTTATGGGCATTGAATCCCCTTACTATGGTTTCGCCATTGCCAAAATCCCAGGTAAAAGTGGTGCTAGGTGAGCTTAAGGAAGAGTTATTGATAAAACGCATGCGAATGGGCACACAACCTGCATTGGTGCCTGTGGGTGGACCCACAATTCCAGCCACAGGGTTTCTTTCATTCGACACCACACCTCGAATGGTATCGGTGCAACTTCCCTTTGTTCCGATGATTAATACAGTAAATTGTCCTAGTGAATTATACTTATGGTAGCGTGATTGGCTGCTAAGCAGTAAAGTGCCAGTAGAATTACCAGTGCCATCACCCCAAACTATGGTGTAATTGCGCAATGAATCCTGAGGTTTGATATTTATACCAAAGGTGTCAGGAACCCCCAATGAACTTATACAATTTTCCCAAATGGGAGAATATGTATTTACTCCATTGCCATCCAAAATTCTCGGAACAGATGCCGAAATTGTCATGGTAGTGCTTGTGCTGTCTTTACAGCCCACCTTACCCGTATCTATCGCCACCAGCTTGAAGGTATAGCTACCTGCAGTGTTGATGGTGTATTTTTGGGTGGATTTGCCAACTTGTGTGCTCAGCAGTGTGGTACCCACATACCACTTGTAGGTGGCTACATTTCGACTGTTTCCAGTGGAAGTATTGGTAAGTGTAATTACCTGAGGTATACCACAGGTTTTGTTGGATGCATTACTGAAACTCGGTGTGAGATTCCCGCATGCTGCATGAAGATTTCCTTGTGTTGCAAACAAGGTTAAAGCGAAAGCCAAAGCTTTGCTCAAATACTTTTGAGTCGTAATTTTTGCCATTTTCCCTCCGTTTTGGGTGATCAGGATCTCAGTCCTTTCCAAATTAGACACCCCTAGGTATGCAGTTGTTGCAGTTTGGGGATAATCTTTTCTGAAAAAAGCCTGAATTGCCTGCCAGAGCAATCCTGATTTGATATGCAAGTTATACATTTTCCGAGTGACAACAAAATTATTTTTTGTTTTTCCAGAAAAAAATACTTATATTTCAACAACGCCATCTATTAGGTGGCGCTTATATATTGTTTTTGTCTTATAAAGTAGACGATATTGGCTTAATCCTTCGGTTTACTCTCATTTACGAGCTGTCCACATGCCGCAGCGATATCCCTTCCTCGGCTTCTGCGAACATTCACAATAAGGTGTGCTTTTTCTAAGCCTTCTGCAAAACGTTGCAATTTGCTTTGCCCAGTGGGCTTATAATCCGCCAACTGAATAGGATTGTATTCAATTAGGTTAATCTTACATGGAACCTTGCGCGCAAAGGCAACCAGCTCATGCATTTCAGCCCCTTCGTCGTTCACTCCATCTATCACCGCGTATTCTAGGGTAGGGCGACTACCCGTTTTTTCATACCAATACTTCAGCGCTTCGGTCAAGGACTCTATAGGATTGGAATCGTTGATAGGCATGATGGCACTGCGCTTTTCATTGTTGGCAGCATGTAAACTCAAGGCCAGATTGAAACGGGCGCCATCGTCGGCCATCTTTATGATCATCTTAGAAATACCAGCGGTACTCACTGTAAGGCGTTGTGGGCTCATGCCCAAACCGTCTGGACTGCTGATAATCTCTGTGCTGCGCCAAACCTCTGCATAGTTCAGCAGGGGCTCACCCATGCCCATGTACACAATATTGTCTAAGTTCTTTTGGTAGTGCTCTAGTGCCAACTGATTAAGCAACCACACCTGGTCAAATATCTCAGCCGCAGTTAAGTTTCTCTCGCGTTTTAAATAGCCCGTAGCACAAAATTTACAGTCCAAGCTGCAGCCCACTTGACTACTTACACAAGCAGTCATGCGCTTTTCAGTTGGGATGAGTACGCCTTCAATAAACTTATTGTCATGCAATACAAAGGCGCATTTTATGGTGCCATCCGAGCTTTTTTGCATGGTGTGAATGCGCAGTGGCAATATGCTAAAAGCCGCAGACAACTGTTCGCGCTGCTCTTTAGACAAATCGGTCATTTCCTCAAAGGTATGTGCCCCTTTTTGCCACAACCATTTATATACCTGGCGCGCCCGAAAAGCAGGCAACCCTAAAGGCTGAAAGGCCTCTTGTAATTGCGCTAACGAAAAACTTCTGATGTCTTTCACCGGCACTGCTATTAATTCTTCTTTCTAAAAAATACAGAAACAGGCACCCCTACAAGTTTGTAGTGCTCGCGCAACTTGTTTTCCAAAAACCTGCCATAGCTCTCCGCCACATATTGCGGCAAATTACAAAAGCATACGAAGGCCACCCTGCGGGTTCTAAGCTGGGTAACATATTTGATTTTCACAAACTTGCCCTTCTTGCTTGGAGGAGGGAAGGCTTCGATAATTGGTAGTAAGTAGTTGTTTAACTCATTGGTCACACTCTTAAAGGTCAGGTTCTCGTATACCTCAAGTATGGTCTCCATCGCTTGAAAAATGCGCTGCTTGCTCAACGCTGAAATAAATAGTATCGGGAAATCCACAAAAGGTGCTGTGCGCTGACGTATGTCTTCTGCATAAGCCAGGTGCGTATTGGTGTCTTTTTCTACCAAATCCCACTTGTTTACCAGCACCACGATACCCTTACCTTGGCGGTGTGCCAACCAGAATAGGTTCAAATCTTGCGCTTCAATACCTAG
>JBEIRK010000021.1:0-24016 GCA_040376005.1 Flavobacteriales bacterium | reverse complement strand
TGCGAAAAGATACCGAACACTGCAAGCGCGAACAAATACGGTACACGCAACTTCGCTAGTGTTATCAGACTTCTATTCGACATTTGTTTTATATTAATCTTCTGCAGCAATCTGCTGCTTTTCAGCGATAGGTAAGGTATTCAAATTCTTGTAATACTCCTTTCGCTGCGCTGGAACATAAAACTTAAGTAGTCTATCGGCCATCAATTCTTGATAGCGAAGCCCATTCCATTGGCGAATGTCATCTATGCTACAATCATAAATATCCGCCAACAAGGTGTAGGTATCTCCGCGTTTAATGCGGTACCATACCCAAACTTTTTCAGCACTGTCGTTTACCACTGTTTCAATTGGCGCTGCAGATGCGCTGCTCAAGGTATCAGATGCTGCTGCATAAACGATACTATCTGGATTGTTTACCGGCAATTCCGGTTCTATATAATGCAACAAGAAAGGAAAGGAATCTTTGCGGGCCTCATAATAAGGTTTCAATCCCAAAGGAAGTTTAAACCAGGTTACACCGCCAAAGGCAGGCACCAAATCCTTTGTAAATTGTGGATTCATGCTTTTAATCGTTCCCTTTTCTACCCCGAGTTGCTCTTCTAGAAATCCGAAAGGTAAATTGATAGAAGTAGTAGCTGTATCTGTATCAGGCTTTGTATACACCGTTTCCTGAATATGGAAATCATGTCTAAAGTACATGACTACCACCGCGGTATAAAATTGCAGCACAGGTTCTTTCTCTTCAGGAGTTAACTGCGCATAAATATCGTTAAAGTCCAGGCTGTTACCCGCCAATCGGATAGCTTGATTTAAGCGAATGGCACCTATTCGAAAGGCAGTTATGGTCTTAGGCCAATCCTTATAGATGTTATGCAATTCAGCCAAATACTTACACGCCGCAACGGAGCTCGCTTCCACATCCCTGCGCATATCTGTGTACGAATTTTGTGTTAACCCATATTTCTTACCAATGGCAAAACTCAAGGGCCACATGCCTTTGCTTCCGTCTGTTCCGTCGTAAAGGTGGTTGTAGGCTGTATTTGCTGCGGGTATATATTTTACAAACCACGGCAATCCGCTTGCCTTTTGTGCCGTCTCCATTTCCTTAAACCACATAATACTTAGCCCAAGGATATCGGATGTGGCATTGTTTTCATTGGACTTCCATTTTTCAATGTTCGCCTCTAAATCGGCATTATAAAAATACGGCAATCCAAATTGATTCAGGGCTCTAACTTTATCTTGATACCCCTGCGCCAAAAGGCATAAGGGTGCTACAAGAAGGAATAATAGCGTGGCTTTTTTCATGGATTTGCCCGGTTGGATAATAAGATATCCGACAAAGCAAACAATTTTCGTTCCTCAAAATCACTGCCCATAAGTTGCATACCCATAGGAAGCCCATCTTGAGTGGTTGCATAAGGTATAGAAATGGCAGGTACTCCTGCGAGATTCGCTTGCACGGTAAATAAGTCGGCCAAGTACATCGCAATAGGGTCTTTGCTTTTCTCTCCTATTTTAAAGGGAGGTGTGCTTGTTGTAGGTATGAGAATTGCGTCTGCGTTCTTCAGCACTTCTAAGGTTTTTTCGCGAATGAGTCGTCTAACCTGTTGACCCTTGCGGTAGTATGCGTCATAATAGTCGCTACTCAGCACAAAAGTACCCAGCATAATGCGGCGCTTCACTTCAGGGCCAAATCCCTCGCTGCGTGAAGCGGTAAAAGTACTTTCCAAGTCATGCGCTTTGCTGCTTCTATTTCCATAGAGCATTCCTGAATAGCGACTCAAATTGCTGCTGGCTTCGGCAGTAGTGAGCACATAATACGCCGGTACCATGTAATCCAATAAGGGGAAGGAGATATACGATATTGTATGGCCCGCCGCTTCTAAACTGCCTATACACGCTTCGGTCATTTGCTTGATCTCTGGGTGCAATCCCTCATGCTCAACCACTTCCCGAATTACAGCAAAGGTGTATTTCTGATCGGCTACAGGTGTATATTCTTTTAAGCTATGCTTAACAGATACTGTGGCATCTTGATCGTCGGGTCCCGCCATAATGGAGAGGACAAGATCCATATCATCCACGCTTTTGGTAAAAGGACCAATTTGATCAAAACTACTCGCATATGCCAACAAGCCCCAACGGCTAACAGCGCCATACGTCGGTTTTAATCCAAACGTTCCGGTAAATGCAGCAGGCTGACGAATGGAACCTCCAGTATCCGTTCCTAAAGCCACATGAGACATTCCTGCTTGCACTGCCACTGCGCTGCCGCCCGAGCTTCCACCAGGCACGCGGCTGGTATCAGCTGCATTTAAAACGGGACCGTAAGCTGAATTTTCATTGCTCGCACCCATTGCAAATTCATCACAGTTGGTTCTTCCAATAAAAATGGCATCCTCATCCCACAATCGCTGCACAGCAGTAGCTGAGTATAGCGATTCAAAACCTTCTAAAATTCTGCTAGATGCGCCAACCTTGTGGCCTTTATAAGCCAAGACATCCTTCAATGCTATCGTGCAGCCCGCCAGTTTACCAGCAGTTCCCGCCGCGATTTTCGCATCAATTTCTTTGGCCCTTTCGATGGCTTCAGACTCCCATACCTCCAAAAAGGCATTGAGTTCTGAACCCGCTTTTATGGCGGACAAACAACCCTGTACCAATTCCACACAGGTAGTCTTACCCGATTGCAAATCTGCTCGGATATCTGCTATGCGGTGGTAGGTCATTAACTTTTATCCTCTTCGGGTTTGTCTTCCATGCCTTTTCTCACCTCTGTGGAGACCTTGTCTTTGGCATCATTGAACTCCCTGATTCCACGGCCCAAACCGCGCATCAGTTCTGGAATTTTCTTGCCACCAAACAGCAACAGCACAACCAACAATATGAGGATGATTTCAGGTACACCCAAGCCCAAAAGTAATACGGTTTTCATTGTTCTAAAATTTTGTCAAAATTACGGCTTTTTCTAGCCACAACCAACTGCTGTTTCACCCAAGTCTTGTTTTGTTTTGCAATCCTCTGCTATGAATGCTATTTTTGCGACAGCGAATCCCTAATAAAGTCACAAAATAACTATGAGCACGGTTTCTAATGTAATGGAAAGTCTTAAAGACCAGTTGGAGAAAAATTTGAGTCATACCATCAGCGAATTTGGCAGAATACGCGCAGGCAAATCCAATCCTGCAATGCTAGAATCAGTAATGGTAGAGTACTATGGAGCCATGACACCATTGAATCAAGTGGCCAATGTCAACACTCCTGATAGCCGCACCTTGGCAATTCAACCCTTCGATAAAACCCTGATACGGCCGATTGAAACAGCAATTATCAATAGCAATTTGGGTTTTGCACCGTCCAATGATGGCGACCTCATTCGCATTAGTATTCCTCCACTTACCGAGGAAAGAAGAAAAGATTTGGTAAAAATGGCCAAAGCGGAATCAGAAAATTCCAAAGTGGGTATTCGCAATCTGCGCAAGGAAGCAATCGATAAAATTAAAAAACTAAAATCTGACGGCCTTAGCGAAGACGAAGCCAAAGTGGCTGAAGATGAGGTGCAAAAAATGGTGGACCTGTTTATCAAAAAAACCGAAGAAACCTTGGTGCTGAAAGAGAAGGAAATTCTAACGGTTTGAGGATCTATAAATCCCACGGCGTTCATTCCCCACCTTTTATTTTCGCTTTCTCAGGATAATCAGAAGCGGCACCTAATACCCTGAAAAATAAAATACTTCGATAAAATACATTGAAGGTTTAAGCTCAGGATAATTTTTCCAAGGCATCTGTCCTATTTTTGTATCGATTTGTCAACTGGGTCTTCCATATTTTCGTTGTTTTCACAAACTGCTGCCATGCGTCCCGATGCGCCTGCATTGTTTGTGCAACAGCAATTGTATTCCTACAATTTACTTTCATATTACAGCCATCAAATTGCCTCAACGTTGCCCTCAAGTAATGCCATTGGAATTGGTTTGCTCGCACACCGCAGTATTGCAGCATTTGCCGGTGTGCTTGGGATATTGAAAAGCGGCCATGCCTATGTACCTCTCAATCCGAATTTCCCAATAAACAGGTTGGTCGACACTATTGAGGCGGCAGGAATTCAAACCATTGTCTACGGCCAAGAATGTGAAGCGTTGCTGCCCGCATTACAGGCACAATTGCCCAATACCATTGCTTGGGTTTCGGCAGAAAATTCCTTTACCCACGACGAAGTAACTCATACAGAAGGAATACAACATACGGATATTGCCTATTTGCTTTTTACCTCTGGCAGTACAGGAAAACCCAAAGGAGTGCCTGTAAAACACAGCAGTGTTCATGCCTATGTAAAAACCATAGTCGACACGTACAAACCAAAACATACGGATAGATTTTCTCAGTCTTTTGATCTCAGTTTTGACTTGAGTGTTCACGACATGTTTGTCTGCTGGTCCGCCGGTGCTTGCCTATACTGTATTCCAGAAAAGGCCGTATTTGCTCCTGCTAAATTTATCCGTGACCATGAATTAACATGGTGGTTCTCCGTTCCTTCTGTCATCCGTTTTCTCGACCAGTTCAGAATGCTCAAAGCGGGTAATTTTCCATCCCTAACCATGAGTATGTTCTGCGGCGAAGCACTACCACTAAGCCTCGCTGTAAAATGGCAACAAGCGGCAAACAACTCACAAGTTGTAAATATCTACGGGCCTACCGAAGCCACAATCGGTATTAGTGGCTACACCCTGCCAGAAGGGGAAAACAAGATAAAACACCGCAATGGGGTAGTCTCTATTGGAAAAGTTTTTGAGGGACAACTGCACACCATCCTTTCTGATGCTCCTGAAAAAGAAGCAGGTGAACTTTGCCTTGGAGGTTCACAACTAACCGAGGGATATTGGCACAATCAAGAAAAAACCGATGAGTGCTTTTTCACAGATGCACAGCACCGCTGGTACAAAACAGGCGATGCTGTTATTGAGGACAATGAAGGCGACATTTACTACATTGGTCGGCTCGATTTTCAGGCAAAAATCAATGGTTACCGCGTGGAACTAGAGGAAATTAATCATACCCTAAATCAGCGATTTGGCGTTTCCGCATACAGTGTAGCTTGGCCTGTAAACGAGGGAATTGCAGCCTCCATTTACACATTTTTCTCAGGCCATCCATCCGTTTCTACTGCAGAAATGAAAATGGAATTACAACAAAAACTCCCAGAGTATATGCAGCCAAAAGACCTTATTTTTGTTGCATCTTTTCCTTTAAATGCCAATGGCAAAATCAACAAGGAGGCACTACTAACACTACTCCAATCATGAGCCCACAAGAAATAAAAAACGCACTCGACCAAACGATAGAAGCCCATTGCCAAGAAACTGGGCAGGCATTTAGTCCCGCGCTGCTTGATTCCAATCCCAACCTTATTGAATCAGGTATGTTTGATTCGTTGGCATTTCTGCAGTTCATAGCCACCTTGGAAGAAAAATTGGGCAAAGAATTTGATATGTTAGATGAAGATCCTGAAGTATTTACGACTTACAAGGGTTTACTTCAAATGATATCTAAGTAAGCCTATGTCCAGCTTCTGTATCGTGGGTAGTTCCACCCTATTGCAAAAATCACTACCGCATTTTTTAACCCTTTTCCCAAATCAGGTTGTAGCGGTTTTTTTGCAATTAGACACAGATACCGAAGCGATTAAAATATGCAAGGAACATGGCTTGAATTATTTTGATATTTCTGAACTTAAACAGGCCAATACAGAACCCTTAATAAACTATCAATTCGATTATTTATTTAATATCAATTCCACTTTAATTCTCAGCCCCGAGCAACTTTCCCTTGCCCGCATCGCAAACCTAAATTTACATCCAGGTAAATTGCCTGAATACGCGGGTTTACACACCCACCAATGGGCAATAAGAAATGGTGAAACCCAATTTGGTGTGACCTTGCATTACATGGAAGCAGGGATTGATACGGGTGATATTGCCTTACAATCTTTATTTGAAATTGGAGAAAAAGAAACAGGGCTTTCTCTATTTCTAAAATGCATGCAACATGGGGCATTACTGGTGCAGCAAGCCTTAGAAATGATTGCACAGAAGCTCCCGTTGCCTAAGCTGCATCAAAACCACGAGTTACGCCGTTTGTACACCCATAAGATGGCCAAGGAAGCCTTTATCAATCTTCAGGGTTCGGTAAGGCACGCATTGGACCTTGTGCGCGCCGCAGATTATGCACCTTTTCAATCTCCAACCTATGTGCCAAAATTACAATTGGACAACGAAATTGTGTATGCAACGAAAGCCTCTATTCCCGATGAATATCCCACCTTTGAGGGAAAGTTCCACTTCAATGAAAAGGGCTTGTACGTCCAGTTTTTGGATGGCGTGCTTTTGATCACAAGGGTACTCAACATGGATGGGAAAAAAATAGATCCTGAAACCCTAAAATCCCTACTTACCTGATGGATTTTCGCATACTGAATCACGAAACATTTGAGGCCGCGAAACAAAGAATGCAGGCCATGCCTTACAAGAAATATTTTGTGCATTCCGATATGTTGCGTGGTTTTCAACTGAAAGTTACCCCATTCTCTTCAGATGGATTGATAGCCGCACACATTCAAACAATTCAAGAACTCACCCATGGTGCAGATATATGGTTTCCCACCTTTGCCTTAGATTTTCCAAAGACCAAAGTGTTTGATGTGCAGGATACAGGCAGTGAAATGGGCTATATTTCGGAATATTTTAGAACCCATTTCGCACGGTGGCGCAGCCATGTACCTATGCATTCCTGCTGTGGTACTGGACTATGCCCAATTGAAATAAACATGGATCCCGCTGACCCTTGGGAACAAAATGGTGTTTTTGGAAAATTGGTTGCAGAAAAAGGGGCCGTTCTATTTTACGGCGCCGGACTAGAGGCAGTAAGCTTAATACACTACCTCGAAAAACAATGCCATGTGCCCTATCGCTATGAGAAGATTTTCTCAGGAGAGATTATCAATGAAAATCATAGCCGAAGCGGCATTCGCGTTTCACATATTGTGAGACCTGCAGCCTACGATGTAGCGTATGATTGGCACAAATTAAGTGCGGAATTAATGGAGCATAACCTGCTTGTTGACTTAGGCGACAAACGCAGTCGACTGTTCGTATTGGATGCAGCGGGAACTTTTGAATTTTGGTCAACGCAACTGTTAAAAGATCCCTTTTATTTGATTGATTCATCAACCAAAGAATGGGCACTACCTTTGTATCATAAATTAGGACGTCCCTTTAACATTTCAGATTTTGAAAAATAATGAAGAAATAGAAGCATATTTCAAAAGATTGTGGCCTCTAAACCGCAGTTTAACAGGAAATGGCAATCGAAAAACACTTGAAATTCTGCAAGAATTAGCGGATATACAAATCCATGAAACCCCTTCTGGTACGCCCTGTTTTGATTGGGAAGTGCCGCCTGAGTGGAACGTGAAAGAAGCCTGGATATGTAACGCTTCTGGCGATAAAATCGTAGATTTTAAGGATAATAATTTACACCTTTTAGGGTACTCCATTCCTTTTCAAGGAGTACTCAGTTATGAGGAACTCAAAGAACATGTATACACAAAACCTTCCCAACCTGACGTCATTCCCTATTTGACATCATACTACGCAGAACGTTGGGGTTTTTGTATGTCACACAACCAATTCTTGAGCCTATCACAAACCGAGAAGTATACCGTGCATATAGACAGCACGCTGAATCCTAAGGGCCATATGACTTGGGGTGAAGCGGTACTTCCAGGTACTTCGAATAAAGAAATATTCTTTAGTACCTATATCTGCCATCCGAGCATGGCCAACGATGTGTTGTCGGGAATGCTGGGTCAAGCCTTACTTTACAATGCACTAAAAAATTCAGGTCCCCACCATTTTACCTACAGGTTTATATGGATACCAGAAACCATAGGAAGTATTTTTTATTTGAGTAAATATGGCGATATTTTAACTCAAAAAATGCTGGCTGGTTTTGTGCTCACCTGCATGGCCGACCGCGGTAAAATCACCTGGAAAATGAGTCGTAAAGACGCATATACCGATAGGATTATACAGCGGGTATTCAAGCAACAAAATATTGATTATATTCAGGAAAACTTCTTCCCAGGAGGCAGTGATGAAAGACAATATTGCTCTCCTGCATTTGACCTCCCTGTTTCGCTAATCATGCGCAGCAGGTATGAAAAATTTGCAGCATATCACACCTCTGCGGATACGCTGGATTACATATCTATCCCGCACTTTGTAGAAGTGCTAGAACTCTATTTAGCTATTGTAAGAGAGATGGAAAGGGAGCCTGTGTATGGGTCAAATAATCCAGCCTGTGAACCGAAACTCGGCAAACGCGGCCTATATCCAACCCTAGGCGCCCAGGAAAAATACCCAGATTATATCGATGCCATGATGTGGATTCTCAATCTCGCTGATGGAACCTATGATGCACCAGCGATGGCAGATAAATCGGGTATGGACCTTGAATTAATTAAGAATATTATTCAGAATTTGCTGAAAGAAAATCTGATTTATCGCATGTAATTATCTGCGATACTTTTCTGCTATTATGTAGGAATTAACCTGCCACAAACTGACAGAGAGCCCGCACTTTCGCCGCCTTTTCAATAAGCGCATCATGCGTTTCTGCCATAACGGTAACGTGTCCCATTTTGCGATTTGGGCGAATTTCTTTTTTATTGTAAAGATGAATGTACACGCCTTCCATTTGCAATAAAGTTTCTGCATGCTCCAGTCGGTATGCACCAGAAAGGTCTGCAGGACCCACCAAATTAATCATAGCAGAAGGCTGCACCAATGCTGTACTTCCAAGAGGTAGGCCAAGCAAAATGCGGTTTAATTGTTCGAATTGAGAAGTATAACAACCCTCTATGGTATGGTGCCCAGAATTGTGTGGACGAGGGGCTATTTCATTGATAAACACCCGCCCAGCAGGATCTACAAACAACTCTACTGCAAATACGCCAACCGCATTTAAGTTCACAACAGCGCGTGTTGCAAGTTCTGTGCATAGCTGCGCTATGGTCTCAGAAACGGTAGCCGGTGAAAATAAAAACTCCACCAAATTGCTGTGTGGGTTAAAATACATTTCTATCAGCGGAAATGTTTGAATTTCACCACGTTCCGACCGTGAAACAATGACTGCTATTTCCAAAGCATTATGCAAAAAAACCTCCATAACCGATGGCGCTTTCAAGGTATAATTTCCCGTGAGGATATGGTGCTTATCTACAATCTCCACCCCTTTTCCGTCATAGCCACCTGTGCGCGATTTGATGACCACATATTCTGAATTAAACTCCTGAATATGCTGCATTAAATCCTCCTGATTCTCTAACAACACATAGGGTAAAGTATCCAATTGATGCTGCTGGTAAAATTCCTTTTGCAGGCCCTTGTCCTGTATGAGTTTAAGAACCCTAGGTGAAGGAACAATCCTTTTACCTTGCGCTTCAAGCAGCAGCAGATGATCTGCGTTGATGTGCTCAATTTCAAAGGTTAGAACATCGCATTTAGACGCCAATATATCGATGCGTTCAGCATCATACAGTCCGCCTACCACTACTTCGTCCGCTACTCTCGAAGCTGGGCAATCAGCATCGACTTCAAGTATAATGTTCTTTACATTCCAAGGTCTAGATGATTCAATAAGCATCTTCCCTAACTGCCCTCCGCCGATGACACCAATGGTTTTGTTACTAGGTAACATTATTTCAATAAATTAAAATAGGCTTGTTTAATAGATTCTATCTGAATATTGCTCCCAGAATAATTTCGCGCTGCACGAGAGGCTGCCGTATATTCCGTCTGGTCCATGTGCAAATACTTCATGATGGCTTGTGCATAAGACACTTTGTCTCGTTCCAAATTTATTCCAGCATTTGAAGCTTCTAATTGCATCCATGGCGTACCCGTGGATATAATACAAGGCAATCCGCTGGATAAGGCTTCAATAATTGAATGGCCAAAATTCTCACCACGAGTAGGCAAAATAAATACATCATTTTCATGATAGTATTTTTCTAATTTTTCAATCGGTTGATGGCCTGCAAAATGTATTTTCACCCCTTCCCCGGCAGCTTCAGCAGCTTTCAAACAATCTTGATAATAAGATTCATCTGCGTAGTTCCCTACCAAAGTTAATTCAATATTTCCAGATACTTTCTGCATAAATTCTAGCAAGAATAAGGTGTCTTTTTCTGGAGATATTCTGGCCACGTTCAACAATTTCAAGGCACCAGAATTCTTCTTTTTATTCTCACAAAAAGGCATAATCCTTGGGAAGTTTAATGCTTCAACATAGGTAGCCTCATTGCCCAATATTTTTTTCATCTGCTCCGTCTCATCCGCATTGGTACTATGGAAAACGACGTGATGGTACCAACCCATAATTTTAGCAGCATATAGGAACAGCATCTTTTTTAAACGCTTTACACGCAGCGCGCTTTGATGAAACATGCCCCGCGTAGCAACGATAATTTTATCCGCTTTAATTTGATGCCACCATATGAGAGGAAATACTGAAAAGTACAGAGAAAATACCCCTTGAACGTAATAAATATCTGCCTCTATTTCGTCAAGAATAAAGAAAATTCTTCTCCTGCTTTTATCGGATTCGCTGAGGTAATACACTTTGGCTATTCCTCTCCAATCGATCCATTCATTTTGGGTAATACCCTTTAGCTCCTCGGTATCACCGTAATCTACAGAACCCGTTAAAATATAAAAATCGTAATACTCATGGAGGTTTTCTACCAGTTTGATTATAGACATGACGGGTCCGCCAGCCTTATAAGCTGGATCAAACCAATCCATGGTAATCAATACTTTTTTCTTAGTCAACAGTAACTCCATTTCTTTGTATCCAATCCGCCAATACTACAACATTCCATACCTGATTCCAGTTTTCATTTCTATCTGTTTCCAGAGAAAGTTGCAATTGCTGTATGTAAAAATAAGGCAAAATCCGCTTGTCTTGAGCAAATTTTAGGTGTTTTTCACACAAGGCACGGAGTTCATGGTTTATCCACATGCTCCATGGAAAGGTGAAACCCATTTTTTTACGGTTCCACACCTCTTCTGGCAACAAATCACCCATAGCGTCAATGAGCAATTTCTTGGGTGGAGTAAGCGGTTTGAAATCGTCAGGTAGGCTGAGTATAAATTCCACCAACTCTTTGTCCAAGAAAGGCGCCCTCACCTCCAAGCTGCTTGCCATACTCATTTGGTCGGTATCGCGCAACAATACATTTTCCAAATAGGTTTTGCATTCGGCCACCGAGATTTCAGTGATTATTTTTTGAGGATTGGAACTATCCAAATCTGCAAGCGAACCTGCAGATGCAGTTAAACCCAATTGTTTCAATTCTTCTGTGCTGAATACTGTTCTAAAAATAGAATAGAGTTGGGATAGCGACCAATTGGGCAGTTCAGCCAATTGAGTTGCGCGCCTGCGCTGCGAATCATTCATGCGTTTTTGCAACAAACGCACCAAGTTTTTTCTCAAGAAAACTGGGGTATTCCCTGCAGCACGCAGTTTGTGCAGTTTCTTAATCAGCTTAAATACGGGATACCCGCCGAAGAGTTCATCGCCTCCCACACCGCTAAGCGCTACAGTGATACCTGCGTTGCGGGTATGCTTGCTCACAACATAGGTATTTGCCCCATCCAATCCCGGATGATCTGTTTTCTCAAAGGCTTCATTCACATCACTGAGAAAGTCCGTTGCCGATAACTTTATTTCATGATGTTCTGTTTTAAATCGCGTTGCGATTTGCTGTGCAAATTTTGATTCTGAAAATTCGGTTTCATCGAAGTGCACATGAAAGGTTTTCACTGGGCTTTGACTCAAACGACTCATGATGGCAACAATACTGCTGCTATCAATTCCGCCTGATAAAAAAGCACCCAAAGGAACGTCACTGATCAATCGCTTTTCTACGGATTGAAAAAGCAGTTCCCGTGTTTGTTTCACCACCTTATCATAAGGACCTGTTAACGCATGTGTTTCTTTTGCCTTATCCAAAGTCCAGAACTTTCGCATATCTAAAATGCCGCCTTGTACAGTGGCCACATTGCCCGCGGGTAACATTTTCACGCCCCGCAACAAGGTATTCGGCCCATATACTGTTTGAAACTGTAGGTAATTCCCCAACTCCTCTTTGCACAGCACTGGCTGAATAAGTGTGCTTGCCAGAAGGCCTCTAATTTCAGAGCTAAATACGAAAACCTGATCTGCCCAAGCGTAGTACAATGGTTTTTTTCCCATGCGGTCGCGGGCCAGAACGAGCTTTTTGCTTCTGTCATCCCAAATGGCAATGGCAAACATCCCATCTAATTTTTCGAAGCAAGATTCTCCGTATTTTTCATACAGAGCCAGAACTACTTCTGTATCTGTATCACTGCGCCATTCGCGATCTCGAAACTCTTTTTGCAGCGCCTTGTAATTATAAATTTCCCCATTAAAAGCGACAATAATATTTGCAGAACTATTCAGCATAGGCTGTCTGCCATTCTCCGTCAAATCTAGAATAGACAAGCGCCTGTGGCCGAGTCCTATCCCAGGTCGTGTAACAATACCCTGCTGATCCGGACCCCTGTGCTCCAGTTTATGGTTCATGTGCACCAGCAAATCCCTGGTCCTGAACTCATCCTTTAATCCTAGAATACCGTTAATTCCACACATTCCGTTTAATTGCAAATTTTCTTGAAAAAACTGATATGTTTATCCGCAATTTGTTCCCAATTGAAAGTGTTTTTCACCATTTCCTGCGAAACTTCTCCCATAAGAGACAAACGATCTCCTGGCAATGCACAACATTCCATGATAGCATGCACCAAAGCATCAACATCAAAGGGAGAAATTAGTTTACCATTGGACTCATTTATCAAATCAGCTGTAGCGCCGCAGTCTGTAGCGATAACCGCCATACCCATTGCCATGGCTTCAAGCACCACTGTGGGCATGCCTTCGCTGAAACTGGCATTTACCAATATGTCATGGCTCAAGTAATGTTCTTTCAACTTCAACTCATCATACACCGGACCCACATAGTGAATTTGTGGATGTCTTAATCGCACCGCTTCTGGGATGTTTCCGACAAATGTGAATTGAAAATGATCTGAATATTTGCTTTTTAATACAACTTCTATGGCTTGTTGCAACAGATGAATACCTTTCCTCCATTCGTAACGACCTACATAAAGAAACTTCCTGTTTTGAGAAACAGTTCTTTTAGTATTACTAAGCCATTGCTCGGAAACTGCATTCGGAATGATTTCACAATTGAGCTGTTTGTTTTCCTCCTGCATGATTTGGGCTAGGGGCTTCCCCAACGCCACTGCATACTTTGCACTTTTTAGAATATCCGTTACTGCTTTTCTAAATATTCTTGCAATGAACCTCGCCTTAATTCCTCGCACTGGCTGAAACATTTCTAAACCGTGAAAATTATGAATAATCTTCATAGTTCCCGTATTCATATTTCTTTCTGCAACGCCTGTAAAGCCTTGTGCATAGGCTACTTCAGCACCCCATTTTTTTGCTGCTTTTAATGCAAGAACCGAAAATTGTTGATTCACATCTAAATATTTCCAAATCATGAGTCCTTTTCCTCGCACTGAAACATGATTAAATTCAACACCTAAATCAGATAAATCATTGCTGCAGATGGGTGCAGGTAACATGTGAATAATCAGAACGTTATGCCCTTCCATTGCCAAATAACGCGCCAATTCTGTGCTATACTTTTGTATACCACCCAATTGGTCAGGAAAAACACTCTCGGCAATTAGCGCTATTCTCAAGGTTAATTCTTAATCTGTGACAAAGTGACTAAAGTAGCAGACCAATTATCCGCACTATTCGCAGCACCCATTTTACTGCTTTCGTTTCCCATTTCTATCAGTTTTTGTTCAGCCGTTTCTATGATTTCTTGCATTTTTTGCTTCAATTCCTTCACATTTCCGGATTGAAACAGCCAACCATTTTCTCCTGTTTTCAAATACAAACTGCCACTACCCACTTTGTCACTAAGTAATAAAGGGAATCCTGCAGCAGCAAATTCATTAACAACCACACCCCATGGTTCAAATAGGCTTGGGAGCACAAATACACCACATTGAGACACGACAGAGCTAAAATCTTTGGGTTGGACAAAACCCAAATGCCTTATTCCCTCATGTTCGATGCGTTCTTCAAATCCGTCTCCAGATCCTGCGCACCACAACTCCCATTCGGTGCCTGTCTCTTTCTTTAGTTCGGAGAAAGCTTTCCACAAAAGAGGAAGCCCCTTTTGAGGAATATATCGAGCCACACAAAGAAAGCGCTTAGGAAATGACTTGCTCTTTGCAATTACATTCTCATTGTATAATTTAGAAAAATAATGGTTGTCGGTGCTGTAAAATCCTGTGAAAATTTGATTTCTTTTGAAGCCCATAAGTCTGGCAAAATCTGCTTGCTTACTTCCAGGAACCCACACCCCTGAATACACTCCTTTGAACATGACTCGAGCCATAGGCAAACTCACAATTTGTTTTAAGGTGTAACGAAATACATTGTCAAAACAAAGGAATACTGGAACTGATTTGCTCGCATTCTTCACAAACTTATTATAAAATCCATCATTCCAGCCGCTGCATAATACTACATCAGGATTAACCGACTTAAACAACTCCCAGATATCTGCAGTTTCAAAAGAATTTTTTAAATACAAATGAAGGTTTGGCGCCGGCTCAAAGGTAAATGGCGCCTCCGCATTGATTGGATAGTGAATAACATGTATCTCATCGTCAGGATGGAGCTCTAAATGCCTGCGAAAACACTGGTAGGTGTAGTCTGCAAGCTCTGTATAAAGGAAAATTGCCTTCATTGGTCTATAACTATTTTAAACATTTGAGCTAAATCACTTTATTTCGCATGCAGATTATTTCCCCATGCTCGAAAGGATTATTCTGTTTTTAATGGTCTGCTCAGTGTTTCTCGATGATTTTATCATCGGTGGCACTGATGCTGACGCCAGAAGAGCTAGCCCCTTTGATTTTTACTATTATTATGTGATTTTTCTGCTTTTCCTATTCATGTATTGGAGAAAAAGAAATCATATCCCCTTTCTCCCACGTTGGTTTCTAGTGCCTATGATTATCCTGTTCGTCACCAGTCTTTATGCTGGTTTAACTACGGATAAACTTGCCTTTTCAATGGCCAAACAGATGATTGGAATCACTTTCTCTGCCATTGCTTATTACAATCTTTATCGGTATACGAATTTTGACGTCAAAAAGATTTTTAATATATACTTAAACATTGCCATCGTTGTCGCTGCCATTGGTGTAGTTCAAGAAGTGATGCTGCTGCGAGGCATGATTCAATATTTCAACAATGTTAAACGCGTATCCCTAGGTTTTTATCGTGTGTATTCCATCATGGGTGAGCCCTACTTTCTCGCTGTAGCTCTTATTCCCGCCGTGTATTACTACCTCAACTCGATGATAGGGGTGAAAACCTCTCGTGATTTTTCAAATTGGTGGAAGCTCGGTGTAGTATTGCTTTGCTATCTGTTTACCTTTAGCTCAGCTGGTATTTTTGGTATCGGTGTTATGCTGTTGCTTATTCTTAACAACCATGGGTTTTTCTCTCCAAGCAACGGTAAATTCTATCTTTTTATCCTGCTCACTTTAATAGTCATTCCCAATACGAATATGAGCAAGGTCTTTTCGCTGAAAGAACTTGAAATCCGAGCTACCGACAGTTATAAAGCATTCACCAACGGCAAACCACTAAGCAAAGATGAAGCAGCCGATTTGAACAGTTCTACTTTTGCGTTATACTCCAATTATGTGATTGCACTAGAAAGCTTCTCTGCCAATCCATTGACAGGAAGTGGACTAGGTACACATGAAAAAACATATGACGATTATTTTGGTGAAAAATTCGGACTTGCATTCAAAATTATGTACGGAAATTTCAACGCAAAAGACGGAAATAGCTTATTTATACGTATGATGTCTGAAACAGGTATTATCGGCCTATCCATGCTCCTAATATTTATCTTTAGCTTCCGCATTTCCCGAAAATATGTCAACGATCCTGAGTTATGGCCTTACGTTATTTTCAACCAGGGTGTTTTTGTTGTATTTGTAATTCGCCTCATGCGAACTGGAAATTACATAGGACAAGGCTTCTTTCTTTTCTTCTTCCTGTATTACTTAAGTTATGTGATTCTTCGCTTTGAAACACAGAAGCGCATTACTGCGACAGAATAAATTTGGCTTGGTGCTCCCAGGTAAATTGTTCTAATATTTTGGCCCTAAAATTTTTCCCAAACGCCTCAACTTTGTCTTTATCCTGAACCACAGTGCGCATGGCTTCCACCAAATTATCTATTCCTGGATCCACGAGTAAGCCTTCCATTCCTGAAGTAATAAGATCATTTAAGGGTCCATTGTTTGGCGCAATAATGCATTTACCCAACAATCCATATTCCAACACTTTTACAGGCGAGCCATACCAATTTGAATCTGGCATGATTGCCGAATCAAAGATGCCAATATAATGCATCACCCGCGCATGAGGCACTTTTCCAGTAAAGACATAACTGCCCTTGGGTAATTTTCTGTCAGCCAAATCTTCCAATTCAACGCGTTGACTCCCATCGCCGATGATAAACAATTTTGCTTGCGGAAATTCATGTGCCACGCGAGAGAATGCATAGATAAGCTTGTCTATTCCATGATGTGGGAAAATGCTACCAACAAAACCAAAAACAAAATTGCCCCCTGTTTTATATTCCTGCTCCAACACCTCTAGTTGGGCTTTACTTGGTACTTCCTTTTCGGGATTGATGCAGTTTGGGATTACATGTATTGGGGCAGTTGGAGCATACTTCTCGATGAGATAGGACTTAAGTACTGTGCTCACTGCAAAAATTACAGCCGTACCATGCAACTTATTTCGTTCTTTTCTATGCCCTAAAAAATGAAGAAAACTTGGCCCCTCAAAACTTCGCATCTCATCGGTAGCAGGTGCATTAACTTCTAAAAAATGCTTCACTCCAAAAGCCTTGCAGATCTTGACACCTGCATCCTGCAGGTACTCACCGCGTTCATATACCAAGTCAGGTTTATGTTTCTCCAATTCTTCCCGCAGCTTAGATGCAGCGCACTTGTCGTGCCGTAACAAACTTATGTCCTTTAAGGTATTAATGAGAATTATTGGTAGAAAACGCAATGCCAACTTCTTAAGGCTGCTTTTCTGTTGAATTCCCTCTATGTATGAATCTACGGACACCTTCTCCGTTCCCCCCATAATCAATGGAACAACCTCGTGTCCCAACTTGCGCATTGCGTGAATGGTTTCACGCTGGTGCGTGCTATAACCTACCTCACTTACGATGTCATGGGTGGGGTGGGGGGAATAATACAGGATTTTCAAGGAAATTAATCGTTTGAGGCAGCACGTAAAATATCGTCTAGGGTATATGTCTTCTGAGGAATATTGATTTCCGTGCGGTGATACGCTTCTGGTATTGTTTCCCCAGCTGCCATTTTCTCAAGCCAGGGCTTATAATAATCGGGCGTACTTTCACGCTGCAATAAATCCATGATATATTCCTTTTCCGCCAATCCGGATTTTTGTAAAAATGAAAAAAGAATTTGCATACAATATGAACGGGCTGATTCTCCATTTTCAGCCTTAGTTGGGGCAAAATAATGTTCTTCTTCAATGGCCATAAATCCATTTCCATCTGCTGCAGTATAATATTGATAGGTCTTGCCCTTGGCAATTCCAAAAGTACCCTCCAGCTTAAACCATTGAATGAGTTTCCTCAATGGCATTTTTACCAATTTCAACATTTTCACATTTCTCAATGTATCCGTAGCCCGCTTCTTTTCAGGTGTCCATATCAACATAGTGGCTGATAGTTGCTCTGGTATGAAAACAATATGGGGCTCCCATGCATCTACCATGCTTGGATTCCAATCTTTTTGATGGAAATGCTTGTTTACGCGAATTTGCGTCCGAAGGGTACTTTCGTCTGTGCGTACATCTTTCTCAAATAAAATTGATTCATATCCTGACCCAAAGAAAGCATTGGTGGTGAGTATATAATTGTTATGGTGGTGAATGGCATGGGCTGCGATACCCGGCTTGTAATTCTCCGCACCTGGAAATAAATGTATCTTCAACACAAAATCATCTGTTTCATATACATGAAAATAGGGGATATTATACAATGACCAAGTCTGGGTAAGATAGGCCATGTCATCAAAATTTCTTTGAATTACTTGCTTCAAAAATGCTTGATCTGAACCCATTTTTAATAGCAAGGGTTTTACTTTATCATGAAATGCATATCGATCCGAATTGGCTGCCTCCAAGGTCAATAATTCTTGAATGTAAGGATGCTGTTTTAATGTTTCGTTGTTCATCATTTATACTTTATTCATGAAAGTTTTCTGCGAATATCTAATTTCTATTATTCTAAATTCAACTTCAACCCGTCTTGCCGTTTATTGCAATACCAAGCGCACAATCTCAAAACACTCTGCAAAGGTATTATTGATTTGCACCCCACGCGTGCGTGCCAATGATCTCGCAAAATCAGGACTCGAATATATACGGTGTGCTTGTGATTTATAAGCAAGTATCGCCTGTTCTTTAGCTTCTATATGTCTGTCATCGAGTATGATAAAACAAGTATTCCCAAAACTAAAATTATTCCATGGCAACTCATAACTCAGCACTGTGCCAAATTTAAAGGCCCTTCTCCCTTCCTCTGCAATAACCTTATGGTCCTGATGCACATCGAGTAAAGAAGGAATAAAAACTACATCAGGTCTTAGGGTTTCTCGCAGTTGGATGATTGCATCCAAAATAGACTGGCGGTGACTTGAAAAGGTGCGAACATCGTATTCAAATAAAAATAAATTTTTCTCCTCTATTCCTAAGCGATATGATGCTTCCTTTACCTCCCGCACCAATATGTCCTCAGGAAATTCTGATAAAACACTGTGCTTGCAAGCCGAGAATGCAGCACTGTACACGGTATTCCCATCTTCTATAAACTTGGCAATACTGCCTCCCATGCCAAATTCAGCATCATCTGTGTGAGGTGCTAAAATGAGTATTTTTTTTCCTTTAAATTCTAGCATATTAATCCAGTAGTCTTTCAACAATAGAATCTGTAATCTGCATTACATCGTGGGCATTTACATCGTAAGACTCAGGAAAATGGTACTCGCCTTGCTCTATTTCGCGCATTGCACGCGTCACTTCCCCCAACATCTCCTGCTCAGTGCAGTTGTATCCTAAATTTTTCTCTGCGACATAATTCCCTGTACCACCTCCCAGACTCATTACCAACACCGGTTTTTTCATTGCCACGTATTCAAAGAATTTGGTGCTCTTTGAATAGGCTAAGTCGTCGGTTAAAAATAACATACAGGCAGATGATTCCGCAAGCTTTTTGTAGGTTTCATTCAACCCCAAATTGCCAATATACTGCACCTTATCCCCTAATTTCTGTGTATGTATATAAAACCACGGAGGCACAGTGCCACAAAATTCCAACCTAAGCCCATCCGGCCAACGTCCTGCCTCTTGTATGGTAAATAACGCGTCGCAAAAGCGGGAAAATACACGTTCTGATTTGTGATACAGCGTACCTGTAAACACCCATAACTTGTTTTTTCTTGTATTCAATTCCCTATCCAAATTTGCAAAATCTGCCCTATCTAGACCATTGGGGATATAAACCATACTATCCAAAGACTTGCCGTGGACCTCGTAAAAGTAGTCATTCATTTCTTGGCTCACAGAAAGCACTACATCCGCTTTTGAAATAACTTCCTTCTCCAGAAGAACTTCATTATTCAAACGTATTTTGCCTATACTTTGAAAACCAAAGGAGGTCTTATTGTTTGCCCAAGGATCTCGAAAATCAAGAATAAAATTCACCTCTGGGTATTGATCCTTAAGTTGCAACAAATCACCTGTCATTCTGAAAGGACCGCAGCTAATTATGACATTATTATACCCTTTTTCTATAAAATCTTTTACCTTGGCGCTAACTACTGGACCATAAAATGAGGAAGGATCAAAATAATTGCCTCTCCAGTTCTTAATTTTTACAAAAACAAGTGCCAAACGATATTGGAAACGTTGCAACAGGCTTGCCGGAACCACTGTCAATATCTCCGGATATTTTGAAGGCAAAAAGTGCACACGATCTATGTAATCCGCCGTGTCTTTGTACCAAGTACTTTCAGATTCTTTTGCCTTCTTCGCAGCAATTACCTGTATGTCGTGGCCTTTTTCATGCAAACAACGTGCAAATTTAGCCCACCTTCTTCCACCTATACCAGGAAATGGTGGGAAAGTAAAACATACAATTACGACGCGTTTCAACGTATAATTTTCTTAATTATTTTCGTTAACGGTTGTAAGAATTTCATGATACGCATGTGCCTCAGATATAAGCCGGTTTCATAGGATTTAAATGCAGCGTGTGAAACAGGAGTCGTTTGCATAATGGTTTCAAATTCCCTTTCAGAAAGACCTAGTTTTTTGAGTACATATTCCATGTCTTCCTTCAACTGTATTGGGTCATAACTGGGTTGTTGAATTTCCGTTAACCCCCCTTCACGCGTCATTTGTCCAGAACAAATAAGATTTGAAATATGCGCCTTTCGCTTGTCATAACCAAATTTCTCACGCAGCACATATCCTTGATAGAAACGCGTAAAAATAGATTCATAATGCTTGCCACCATAATCCCTCCAACCAAATACTTCGGTTATTTTCTTCTTCGCATCCACCTTGTCATACGGCATCAATTCCAAAATATTGATGCGCTGTATTTTATCAAATTTTTGATAATAGGTATATTCAAAGAATCCCATCATTGGAAATGTCTTTAATGGCATGGTTCCAAACTTCTTGTGTATGTCCTTTATGTTGGCAATATCCATTTTGCTCCATCGCATACTTTTAGGCATTATGGCCTCGGTTTGATGGTTGTGTCCTGTAATAATAAAGGGGATTTTGTATTTGTTCGCTTGCTTATACAAAGTAGCAAAAAAACCATGATCCGTGGGTATTTCCCAATCAAGAACTCCCGCTTTAATATAGGAAAGTTGTAAATCACGAAACTCCTCCCAATTTACCACATACGTATATAAATCGAAACCCGTTTTATTGATGATATTCTCAATGTTCTGAATTGCCAATTCTGAATTCCAACCATTGTCAAAATGCACAATCAAAGGACGTAATCCCAACTCACCGGCCTTATAAGCCAAGTAGGAACTATCCACCCCACCGCTTAACCCCATAATACAGTCATACTTTTTGCCTATACCTGCAATCCGTATTTCTTCCAGCGTGGTCTGAAGTTGCTTGGACAATTCCGACTCGGATAGCCGGTCCGTTACATAGTTTTTTTCATAACTATTGCAATAATTGCAAATACCCCTATCGTCAAATTGGATTTCTATGTCATCTTTTGTATCTAAAATACAATGGGTGCACTGTTGGTAATCTCTCGTCATTCTTAAGTTGTTTTCTGGTAATTAATGAGAATCGAATCTCTATTATTCTTCTTAAATATAAACATGCTCGATGCAGCTACAGCATGAGCTCCCGCTTGTTTAATTGCTTTTGTAAAGTCTTGAATATCGCCTGCTCCACCAAGCGGCACTATGGGTATTCCTGTGCTCGCCACCACTTCCTGTAACATTTCTAAATCATAACCCTCAAAAGTCCCATCGCGGTCAACATTGTGCAATATAATTTCCCCTGCTCCATGCCCTTCTATGCGCTTTGCCAATTCAACAACACTTGCTTTAACATTCTTCTTGCCTGAAAAATATACAGGCTTCTTTCCGCCTAATAACCCCTTTTTATAATCCAAACTTACTACCACACTTTGTGAACCAAAGTGGGCCGCTAGTTGGCCTATGAGTTCAGGATTTTCGCATGCCGCGGTATTCAATACTACTTTTTCAATACCACATTGAAACACTTTCTGTGCAATATCAAAATTATGAATACCCCCGCCATATCCCAAGGGCATAAATGCTTCACCCGCCATCTCTTTTAAATGCGCATAGTCCGGTTTTTTTCCCAAGACAGATGCACCAATATCAATGACCATGAGCTCATCTACTTCTTTATCATTAAAAACCTTGATTGCATTTATTGGATCTCCTACATATTTAGGATTACTAAATTTCAAGGTTTTAATTAACTGGCGATTTTTTACCGTCAACACAGGTATGGAACGCGTCAAATTAATTGCCATACTTTTTCAAATATTGAGTAAAAAACCGTAATCCGTATTTATGACTTTTTTCTGGGTGAAATTGAACCCCTATGACATGAGACTTTACAATGGCACTATCAAAAGAGAATCCATACTGGGTGCGGCACAAAACATTAGATTCAAGCTCACATTGGACGTAATAACTGTGCACAAAATAGAATCGTTGTGTTTCGCCATTAACTTCCTGAATTACTCCATTCTCCTGCATAATCTGTACCTCATTCCAACCCATATGAGGCACCTTTAAATTTGAGTCTTCAAATTGAAATTTACGCACCTTACCTCCAATATATCCAAGTCCTTTTGCATCGCCCTCCTCGCTAGATTCGAGCAAGAGTTGCATTCCCAAACAAATCCCTAATAAGGGTTTCTCTTCTTCTAAAACAGCTTTATCCAACACTTGACGCAGACCACCTTGATTTATAAGATCCATAGCTTTACCAAAGTGACCTACGCCCGGAAGAATCAGGGATTTCGCTGAAGCAATCTCCTCTAAATTTGAAGTTATTCTTGCTTGACCGCCCGCCTTTTTAATCATGTTCTTAATGGATTCAAGATTTCCCATCCCATAATCTATTATCGCTATCATTGCTTTCCCCCCTCTTCTATATAATCCATGATACAAGTCACGATTTTTTCTGCTGCATTTCCAGTGCCGTAAATACCCTCAATAAATGGCCCATAAGGTGTATCCAAGGCAGTGTGTATCTTGCTCAAATCATCCCAAACTAGAGTATTGCAGCTGTGTTCCAATGTTTCTACCCACTCTGTTTCTGATCGGACAGTAATGCATGGCTTGCCCACAAAATAGGCCTCCTTCTGCATTCCTCCACTATCGGTAATTAAACATTCCGTATTGCACAAATACGCGAGATTTTCAAAATATCCCTGAGGTGGTATAAATGAGATATGCTCATAATCTTCCAACCGCATTTTATAACTTTCCTCAATGAGATTGCGAGTCCGCGGGTGCAGGCTAAAGATTACTTTGTGTTTCAGACTGTTCAATGTATGCAGCAATGCTTTCATTCTGTTTGCATCATCCGTATTGTAAGGCCTGTGCAAGGTAGCATAATAGTATGGTGTTTGATCAGGCTGCTGAGTCGCAATTCTATCTTTTGCGATTCTGAGCATGTCTAACATCACATCTCCAGTAACATGAATATTCTCAAGACCCTCATGTTGTAAATTCTTTTTCGCTACTTGTGTAGGGGCAAACAAAATATCGGATGCATGATCCGTGAGAATGCGATTTACCTCTTCTGGCATTCCCCTGTTGTAACTTCGCAATCCAGCTTCTATGTGCGCAATGGGAATATGCAACTTTGCTGCCGTAAGCGCTGCTGCAATAGTAGAATTCGTATCACCATACACAATCAACATGCGTGGTTGTATTTCCATCAATAAGGGCTCCAAACCTACCATAATTGCCGCAGTTTGCGTGGCGTGACTTCCTCCACCAGCACGAAGATTTGCATAGGGTTCTTGGAGTCCCAATTCCTCAAAGAAGATTTGAGACATGTTCGCGTCATAATGCTGCCCGGTGTGTATGGAATAATGCATAATATTTCCATACGCTTTCATTGCCATTTCAACTGGTGCGGCCTTAATGAACTGCGGGCGGGCGCCAATAACACTTAC
>JBEIRK010000171.1:0-4230 GCA_040376005.1 Flavobacteriales bacterium | reverse complement strand
CTGAAACGCAAATATGGTCAGGCACTTAAGTTCTACAAATTGGTAGATCCCATGGCCCTGTCTAAGGCGGATCACAACCGTTTTTATTTTAGAAAAGGGTATAGTGAAGTTCAGCGCAAAAAATATAAAGATGCGCAAGAAACCTTGCTGCCCCTAACCCAAAAAGAAAATGAGTACAAGGTGCTGGCCACTTATTACTATGGCTATTGCGCTTTGATCAATAACGATATAAAAGAGGCCCTACGTGCATTTAAGCAGATAGACGATGAAGGTCCAAAAATGGTTCGCTTCTATATTGCTCAGATTTATTACATGCAAGGAGACTACGAAAAGTCTTTAAGCTATTTGGATAAGTTCACTTCAGGGGTACCTAGCTCATTGATAAACTTGCTTAAAGGGAAGAATTATTACCGTATGGGTGACTTTAAGAAGTCTTCTGATTATTTCAACAAAACTGGCTACAGCAAAGACAGTTTGAATATTCATGAAATTTATGAATTCGGATACAGCAACTACAAGAATGGCAATTATTCGCAAGCATCCGATTGGTTGAAGTTGGTTTCGTTTCAAGGAGATAGTATGTCGCAAATTGCCAGCTATAACCTTGCTGATTGCTACATACAATTAAAGAAAAAGCGCGAGGCCATGAATGCATTTGCAGAAGCCTACCGCAGCAGTTTTAATGGAATGCTGGCGGAAGATGCCCTATTTAATCAAGCTAAAATAGCGGTTGATCTCAATGAAAGCAATGCGGCATCTCTATTGCAAAAATTCATTGACAATTATCCCAAATCGAAGAATGCTATTGAGGCAAAGAAGCTATTGGCACGACTCATGCTGAATACAGACAACTACCGCGATGCAGTAGCTGTGTTGGAAAGTATAGGTGAACTCGACCTTTCTACAGAAGAAAGCTACCAGCGTGTAGCCTTAGCCCGCGGCATGGAATTGTTCAAAAGCAGACAATGGAATGAAGCCATTACCCTTTTTGATAAATGCATGTCGAAGAAAGCAAGTAGAACCCTTGCAGGTCAAGCTGCATTTTGGAAGGCTGAATCCTATATGCAAACAGGGGAGTGGAAACTTGCAGGGGTGAATTACCAAAAGTTCCTAGATGCTCCGGGTATGGAAAATTATGATTATTACCCCTTTGCATTCTACGGCATTGGATATGTAAAATACAAACAGGATGATTTTTCAGACGCACTGCCATACTTTGAGAAATTTGAAAAATTGGGCACCCGCGGCAAATATGATGAACGTGTATTTAGCGATGCACAGCTCAGATTAGGCGATTGTAATTTCATGCAAGCCGGTATTGCATCTATACCTACAGCGGAAAAGCAAAAGAAATTGGCTAAAGCAATTGATGCCTATTCATACGTGTCAGGTAAGAAAGGCTCTGATGCCGATTATGCCATGTTTCAGTCTGGGATGATTTATGGCCTGCAGAAACAAAGAGAAAAGAAAATCTCTGTGCTCAAGCGTTTGGTAGGCGATTACCCTAAAAGCAGCTTCATCGCAGATGCCTACTTTGAACTAGGGGTAGAATATCTTGCCCAGGGCAATAAGAAAGAAGCAGAAAAGTACTTTATGTACGTGATTGACGACTTCAAAGGCAATGCCTTGGTGGGTAAAGCATACGCTACGCTGGGTCGTATGTACTACAACGACAATCAGGACAATAAAGCCATTGATATGTACACCCATTTGTATGATGAGTTTCCTGGCACTGCTGACGCAAGGGCCGCTGCTGAAACTGTAAAACGCATCTATACTGAGAATGGCCGCACTACAGAGTATTTCGATTGGATTAAAAATCGCGGCGGTATTTCTGCCTCTGCGCAAGATAGCTTGCTCTACTCAGAGGGCTATGGATACTACGAACAAATGCAGTATGCCAAGGCTATTGCTTCATTCCAAAACTATTTGGATAAAATGAAAAATGGCACCAATGTAATATTGGCAAATTACTATAAAGCCATATGTCACGAGGAGCTAAAGCAAAAGGATCAAGCGATTGCTAACTATAAAATAGTGGCTAATGCCAATGGCAGCGAGTTCCAAGAGGATGCCTTGCTCAGTGTACTGAGGATTTATGGACCCAATGGGCCTTGTGACGACCTAGTGCAGTACCTTGAAAAGATTGAAAAAGTAACCCAGAGTAAAGAAACCCGCCAACAGAGTTGGCGTGCACTCTTCAGATGCTACGATAAGTTGAACCGCCTTAGCGATGCTCGAGAGGTGGCCTACAGGGTAGGTGAAGACCTCAGTGCACCAGATGATCTTAAGGCGCAAGCATTGGTATACATCGGAAGGGCTGATTTAGCAGATAAGAAGGCCTCTGATGCACTTGACCGCTTTGCTGAAGCCTATAGCCGATACAATAATATTTATGCAGCAGAAGCGAAGTACCGCGAAGCGCAAGTGTATTTTGAAAACGGGCAGTGGGATGATTGTATCAACTCGTGTTACGATGTATTGGATCAGTTCAATGCCTATGACTGGTGGGTAGGTAAATCCATGATATTGTTAGGCGATGCCTATTTGTCTAAAGACGATGAATTCAATGCGAAAGCCACTTGGAATAGTGTGGTAGAGAACTTTGGAGCCATTCCTGAGATTGCCAATGAGGCGAAGGAGAAACTGGCTAAGTTGAAGAACAAGAAAGTTCAAAACAACATTATTGAGGAATAAGTTGTTTTAAATTTTGCTCTTGATTTTCTGAATGAGTTCTTGTGAAGCAGAAACATCATTTCCAGTCAGCTCTCCAACTTCTATAGCATGATTCGCGGCTTCTAGCGCTTCTTCGTATCGCCCTATGGCAAATAAAAGAGACGCGTAGGTGTCTTCATAGTTGTACTCTTCAGTCTCTTGGGTGAGCTGCTCCATCCATTGCAATGCAATGAGCAGGGCCTTCGCGTTGTCGCTATTTTCATAAATATTCCACGCGTATTCATTGGCGGTGGAGCCATTGCTCAAGCCATGAGTTTCAACATAGGTAGCATAAGCAGTAGCATAGGCAACGTAGTTCTTAAACTTGGAAAAATACTCCATCTGCAAATCCAAGGTGTAATATTCTTTGTATTCCTCAGACATGATTACATATTTAGTCATGATCTCTTGGGCATGCACCAAACTAAAATCACTTGAATCCTTGGCTTTATTTATGGATTTGTAGACATAATTGAGGGCAATTTGATTGGTATTGTCTAATGGAAATTGTTCTCTGTGCTTGTTGAGGGTTTCTAGACAAATATAGCTGTGCTCGCGGGTAAGCCCATAAACCGACATGATTAAGAATGCAGCTTCAGAATTCAAATCTGCGCTGGCGTAGTATGCATTCAAGGTGCTATCCGTTGGCCATTTTCTTTCCGAGCCTTTCTTAAATGATTGTCCGTAGAATTCAGGCATCTTGGGGGCTTTCGGTGAATAGCCTTTGTAAAACAGACCCTTGTTGAACCGGCGTTGAACGCTATCTATTTCCTTCAAGTATTCGGCAGGTTCCATAAACCCACCCGTTGCTGAAATCAAATAATTTGAAGGATTGATGTACAATATAGTAGGGTAGCTGCGAACGGCGAATCGCTTTGCAATCTCAGTGCCTTGGCCACCATCTTCAGCGTCAATGGCTACAAATATGAAGTTCTTGGCCATGAATGCATCTACGGCGCTGTCTTTATAGGTGATTTTATCCAATTGCTTACACCAATAACACCAATCTGTATAGACATCCACCATCAAGACTTTCTTCTGTTTTTTGGCCATCTTTAAGGCAGCAGCATAATTGGTATACTTCTTGGCGGTTTGACCAAAACTGCTCGAAGCGAGGCATAGGAGTATCGTGATTATTCTGAAACGCATGCCACGAAAGTAATAAAAAAGCCTACAGTATTATGCTGCAGGCTTTTCCCTAAATGAAACGCTAATTGCGCTTTTTTATCTATTTACTACTAGTGTACTGCGGTAGGTCTTTATTGGTGTTTCTACAGCAACTATATAGGTTCCGCGTACTAGGGTTTCAATGTTAATTTCGACCGCCGTTTGACCTGCTTCTGTTAAGTCTAGCAGCAGCCTTCCGTTGGGTTCATAGACCTTGACTCTTGTGATTCCTGCATTTGAGGCTACTGTTACTGAAATCTCCGCAGGGTTTGGATATAAGGTAAAGTTATTTTTATCTGCTATTTCCGTATTACCCGTTTTTTCTGGAATTCACTTCGAACGCAATTG
>JBEIRK010000097.1:0-9415 GCA_040376005.1 Flavobacteriales bacterium | reverse complement strand
TTCTATGTTTGATTATCCCATTGGTACCCGTGTAAACCATCCTAGCAAGGGTGAAGGTGTAATTATGGCTGATACAGGTTCTTCTTATCGAATCTTCTTTTCAGCCGACACAATTTTGGAAATCGGGAAGTCCTTTGCTGGTCTTGAACTCATTGAGCTCGGGGCGCCTGCGGAAGCACCGCTTACCCTAGAAAATGTGGAACAAGCACTAAGAAACATACTAGTAAAGTACAGCGATATTGGAGGAAGAACGGAACTAGGAAATCGTTGGATAAAAGGAAACTTGGTATTCGAACCCAATGATGCCGGCCTTAGCCCACATGAAATTCCTATCGAAACCTTTTTCCATAAAATTGTTATGCTGCGCGACAGGCTGCGTGTGCTTGAGCAAAATGTAAATTCTCACCCAAAACTCGATGATGAAGATAGAGTGCACTTGCAGCAATACATTACAAGGATGTACGGGAGTCTTACTTCATTTAATTTTTTATTCAAGAATAAAGAAGACCATTTCAAAGGGGATTCTTCCAAAAACTAAAAGCTCGATTTGGATTTCACATTCATCTTGCCTAGGATTGTACTTTATTTAATTCTATAATTTTATGCAAGCTTTAAAACATTTGGATCCTGAAAATATTGTTTTTCTGGATATTGAAACCGTATCGCAACAGCCTGATTTTCAAAGTTTAGACACCGATTGGCAGCGCCTTTGGGAGAAAAAAGCCAAAGCCTTGTCCAAAAACAATGAACTCCCCGACGAATTGTACGAAAGGGCAGGGATTTATGCCGAATTTGGGAAAATTATCTGCATCGGTGTGGGATTTCTTCGCGGATATGGTAGTGGCTACAAACTCAGGGTAAAAACATTCTCAGGCGATGATGAGAAGAGCATGCTGACTGATGTTGCTCGGCTCTTGGATTCACGTTTCCATGGATCCCAATTTTTGCTTTGTGCCCACAATGGCAAAGAGTTTGATTTTCCCTACATCGCCCGCCGCATGATGATTCACGGAATATCTTTGCCATCCTTGCTGGATATGTCGGGTAAAAAGCCCTGGGAAGTGCAGCATATTGATACGATGGAACTTTGGAAATTCGGAGATTACAAAAATTTTACATCGCTGAATGTGTTGGCCCATTTGTTTCAAATTCCCACCCCCAAAGATGATATAGATGGCTCACAAGTAGGACATGTTTATTGGAAGGAAAACAACCTCCAACGCATTGCTGATTATTGTGTTAAAGATGTGGTAACACTCACTAGGGTATTCTTGAAATTTATGAATGGCTCAGAACTGCCCGACGATTGTGTTGAGAATGCAGATTCCTAATTGAGGCAACATTCTCTTCCACCAATTGTCAAAGTTGTGTAGTTGCTGAAATAAGGGTTGAACTTTAGCCGACTACATTTGTTTTTTATTTAACTTTGCAAAGATAACTGCCACAATGCGCCGAAAGAATATTCTATCTATCATTCTATCATCACTGTTTGTTACAGCGGCCTTTGGCGCTGAGCCAACAAAACAGTCGAGCAATATTGTGGTGTCTAATGCACAATGTAAATCTGTGCGTTTGGACTGGACCGCAGGCGACGGCGCTTGGCGTATCGTAGTTGTAAAGGAGGGTTCTGCTGTTGATGCAGCCCCAGTGGATGGTGTAAAATACACCTCTAACAATTGGTTCAAATACGGAACACAGTTGGGCACTGGAAACTATGTTGTGTTCAGTAACATTACCACGAGTGTTATCATTGATTCGCTGAAGCAAAATACTACCTATCACGTTGCCATTTATGAGCATGATGGTGCCAATGCTCCCGATTACCTTACTACGAGCCCAGCAACCATTAGATTCACAACAAAAGACCTAAAATTGGGTTTTACCTATAGCTATACCGACAGTTGTCAAAATTCCAATGTCATCAGCTTTAAAAATACCACCCAAACCAATCTCTCAGGCATTACTTACACTTGGACTTTTAAGGATGGAAAAAAAGACACAGGGTTTAATGTAAATCACACCTACACCCAAGGGGGCTTGTTTTCTGTAAGCGTTTTGGCACTGCCTTCAGGCGGCTGCGCAAATACCTATGTGAGTCCTAAGCCTGTGCTTATTGTCCCACGCCCTAGCTCTAAGCCAGTAGAAAAGAATAATAAATACAACCAATGCTTTTCGGGTCACCGTTTTTACTTCAATGACCAAACTACATTAGCTCCCGTTCCAAATTGCGCATATACAAGAACCTGGTTTTTTACGCAATCCGATAGCTCTACTATTCCTACACCAGATAAGATCTATAAAAGCCCAGGTATTTACAGGATTTTCTATAAGAGTGAAACCTATTACGACAACCGCAGAACGGGTTGCACAGACACCACATCCATCAATGTTAAAGTAATTGCTGACCCGTCAACAGGTGTTACCATAAATGATTCTATTCAATGCTTGGCTGGCAATGTATTTAACTTTGATAACGTATACCCAGGACTTGTTTCATTTGATTGGAAGTTTGGTGACGGCGGTACTGCAAGTACAAAGTCTGCGAGTCATACCTATCTCGCGGTTGGGAATTATCCTGTAATACACGAAGCTGCAAGTGCCGAAGGTTGCAAAAGCACAGATACATCATTGGTATTGGTTAAACCTAATTTTACGGCTACCTTCTCTGGATTGCCCAAGGAAATATGCAAAGACGCACCAGCATTTGTCCTTACGCCTAGCACTGCAGGCGGAAAGTGGATAGGCGTCTACAATACGGATTCATTATTCATACCCTCAACTACAGGCATTCATAAGGCCAAGTATCTTATACCGGATACCTTCTGCCCGGATAGCATTGAACAAAGCATTTGGGTAAAGCCGCTACCTGTGTTTGATCTAGGTCCAAATGCGAATCTATGCAATGGCAATACCCTAGACCTCGAAATTACTGCGCCTGGCAAGGTACTTTGGTCTGACGGCAATACCTTAAAAAAGAGACCTGTAAATATTGCAGGCACCTATCAAGCGACAGTGACAGACTCGGGCTGCTCTTGGACGGATGATATTACCTTGTTTATTGGAAATTCTCCAGTAATAAATTTGACCTCGGATACATTGTTATGCAAAGGAACAATTGTGCGCTTGGCAGCAAGCTGGCCTGGAAGCACGGTCCTTTGGAGCAATGGCAGCAGAGATACGGTAATCTACGTGAGTTCTCAAGGAACTTACTCCGTTACTGTTTCTAACCCCTGTGGGTCTGCCACCGATGAGGTGACCATCCGCTACCAAGGTGAATTTTGTGATGTATTCATACCCGATGCATTTACACCCAATGGAGATAACAAGAACGAATTCTTCGAAATCCAAGGCCGTGCCATCGTGCCGGTGTTGTTCCAAGTGTATGACCGCTGGGGCGCAAAAGTGTTTGACAGTCAAACCGATGGAGGCTTTAAATGGGATGGAAATCATGATGGAGAGCCTTGCATAGATGGCATCTACTCCTACATTTTCCGCTACCAAGTAATTTCGGGTGATATCAAGCGCCGCAGCACCATTAAAGGTTCAGTGCTTTTGTACCGTTAAAAAAAAGGCCGCCCTATCGGACGACCTTTACATTCAATCATTTTTTTACTTCATGGGACAATGGTAACCACTCCATTCTTCTTCAGGTATTCCTAAATTTTAGGTAAGTTTGCCATTTCCTTTTTGTCAGTGGAGAACACTTTCAAATGTTGGAAAATTTGAATTCCTTTTCCTTCTTCCAGCTTGAAGTCTTCCAATAACAAAACATCTGCATTGGTGAAGTACCGAAAGGTCCTGAGGTCATTGCAACGGATGTGTTATAGGGCAGCACAGTAGTCTCTAACAACTTGGTAATATCAGTATCCCTGTAACTGTAGTTTTCCTGGAATACGGCACCATTAATCTGCAAATTGTGCATCAACTGCGAAGGAGTGCGCTTTCTCCAAAGTCTGAAATTGCTGGTGAAAGGTGTTGATCTGCTCGCTTTGTTCGTGAACATTGTTCGCGCATAGCGAAAAAACAGTGAATTTCGTGTTATTTATAGAATACGCTGGCGATGCCGCAAAGCATAACAGAGCCATGGTAAGATGTCTGCCCATCTTGATTACCCTCCTAAGTTTAAAGACGTCGATTCTGAGCAAATTTCCAAATTTCTATTCCTAAAAATAATCGGATTGTGTATAAATCATCCCAATTATGCACTTGTCCAATTTTTGTTGAATAAAAAGGCCTAAAAGCAATTTCGCTGAAGTAATTTTGCAGCCAAATGCAATCAACCGCTGCCGCCTCTGTGGATCAAGCCAAACAATTGGGCTTGCTAGAAGAAGAATTTCACAAGATTTGCGAAATCCTTGGTCGTGAACCCAATTTTACAGAATTGAGTGTCTACTCCGTTATGTGGAGTGAACATTGTAGCTACAAAAATAGCATTACCTTGCTCAAAACGTTGCCGCGCGAAGGCAGTCGCATGCTCGCCGAAGCAGGTGAAGAAAATGCAGGCTTGGTAGATATTGGCGATGGACTGGCTTGCTGCTTTAAAATTGAAAGTCACAACCACCCAAGTGCCATCGAACCCTACCAAGGCGCAGCAACGGGTGTAGGCGGTATCAATCGTGATATTTTTTCTATGGGCGCCCGCCCCATTGCGCAGCTCAACTCCTTGAGATTTGGCAACATCAATACGGACCGCACCAAGTGGCTTGTAAAAGGCGTGGTAAAAGGAATTGGTGATTATGGTAATGCCTTTGGTATTCCAACTGTAGGTGGTGAAGTCTATTTCGATGAATGCTATGAGCAAAACATTCTGGTAAACGCCATGAGTGTGGGGATTGTAGAGGTAGGCAAACAAATATCTGCGGCTGCAGGCCCTCCAGGTAACCCTGTATATATCTTCGGATCCGCTACGGGTAAAGATGGAATTCACGGCGCTGCATTTGCAAGCAAAGACATGAGTGAAGACAGCATTCAAGATCTTCCAAGTGTTCAAGTGGGTGACCCCTTCTGGGAAAAATTAATCCTAGAAGCGAGTATGGAACTGATGGAAACCGGCGCAATTGTAGGTATGCAAGATATGGGTGCTGCAGGTATTACCTGCTCTACCAGTGAGATGAGTGCAAAAACCGGCGTGGGCATGGACGTGTGGCTGGATAAGGTGCCTATGCGTCAAGCAGATATGAAGTCTTGGGAATTGCTGCTGTCTGAAAGCCAAGAACGTATGCTCGTTGTGGTGAAAAAAGGCATGGAAGCCGCAGTGGAAAAGGTACTTGAAAAATGGGAATTGACCTTTGCTCAAATTGGTATGGTTACAGATACAGGCCGTGTTCGCTATTATATGAATGAGGTCCTAGAAGGCGATATTCCTGCGGAAAGCTTGGTGCTGGGTGGTGGTGCTCCTATATATAAAAGAGAGTGGGAGACACCTTCCTATTTTGCCGATATTGAAAAGTTTGATTTGAATGCTGTTGCTGATGTTACCCTTGACGAAGCAAAAACAGAAGCCATAAAATTGGCTTCGCTACCCAATATTGCGAGTAAGCGCTGGGTTTACAATCAATACGACAGTATGGTAGGTACCGTGAATCAAAGCACCAACAGGCCTTCTGACGCAGCAGTTGTTCGTGTTAAAGGCAGCAATAAGAGTCTTGCACTCACAGTAGATTGTAATGCGCGCTACGTATTTGCAAACCCCGATAAAGGATGCCAAATTGCAGTAGCTGAAGCTTCTAGAAATATACGTGTTACCGGAGGTGTGCCAACAGGTGTTACCAACTGTCTGAATTTTGGCAATCCCTATAATAAGGAGGTATACTACCAATTCAAATATGCTATTGAAGGCATGGGCAAAGCCTGCCGTAAGTTTGATACCCCTGTCACTGGTGGAAACGTGAGTTTCTACAATCAAAATACCAATGGCAATGCGGTGTATCCTACACCAACCATCGGTATGGTAGGTGTTATTGATTCTCCTGATCATATCATGACCTTGAATTTCAAAGACACGCATGATTTGATTTATTTGGTAGGCAAAACACAAAACGACTTGGGCAGCAGTCAATATATTGCCAAATTGAAAGGGGTGGAGTTTTCTCCTTGCCCATATTTTGATTTGGATGAAGAGTATGCGGTTCAAATGGCTGTTTACAACGCTATAACTTCAGGGTTGCTCCAAAGTGCCCACGATGTAAGTGAAGGTGGCTTGTTCATCGCGGCCCTTGAAAGTGCCATGGCTGGTAATTTGGGCTTTGATCTTTGTACTGAAGCGGGCTTGCGTCTCGACGCCGCCTTATTCGGAGAAAGCCAAAGCCGAGTTTTGGTTTCTGTTAAACCTGAAAACAAAGCTGCTTTTGAATCTGCTATGAACTCACATAAGGTTCCTTGCACCCATATTGGCACCGTTGCAGCAAGCAATGTTGTCGTGAATGGCGCTGCGTGGGGTGGTGTTGAAACCTTTGCCCAAGGCTATCAAAGCAGTATTGAAAGCGCACTTAGCTAACGCAAAAGCCCAACAAAGGCATACAGCAATAGCAACCCAAATACCATCTTAGAAAAATGCCTAGCGCTTCGCCCAACATATCCTTTTGGGAAAGACAGTTTCTCAGCCAAGCTGATATCATTGTTATTGGTGCTGGGATTGTAGGTTTACAATGCGCGCACAACCTTAAACTTAAATACCCACATCGAAAGGTTTGGGTCCTGGACCGCGGACCTTGGAGCTACGGTGCGAGCATGCGCAATGCCGGTTTTGCTTGTTTTGGCAGTGTTGGAGAAATCTTAGATGATGCCGAAAGAACCAGCTTTGATGAAGCCTTAAGGTTGTATGAACGCAGATACAAAGGCATTCATTTGCTCCTTCAGAAATACAGCGCTGCCGCAATTGGACATGAAGTCACAGGTGGGTTTGAGATTTTTGCTGCCGATCAGGCGGATGAGGCCCAACATTTGATTTCAAAAATGGATGTGGTGAATGTAGGCTTGCGTGAGGTTACCCAATCAGCTCCGTTTGTGGCACGAAATGTCGCAAATACGGGAATGAGAGTGCTTCCTGAAGCCATCTATACTCCTTTTGAAGGGGCCCTGCAAACCCATTTGCTATACCGAACCATCCGAAATGCAGCGCTGGCATCAGGTGTTGAGATTTTTACAGGAATTGATATTCAAAGCTTTGAATCAAAGGCAGCAGGTTGGCTGATTTATGCAGGTAATGGCGTTCAGCTATCTTGTCGCAAATTGGTGGTTTGTACCAACGGTTTCACCCAAAAACTACTGCCAGAATTGGATATACAACCCGCAAGAGGTCAAGTTCTTGTTACCTCCCATATCCCTGATCTGGCTTGGCGTGGTCTCATGCATACCGATAAAGGGTATATCTATTTTAGAAGTTTGGGTACACGCATCCTTATTGGTGGCGCAAGAAATACCGATTTTGAGGGGGAGCACACAATGGATATTGACATAAATCAGGCCATACAAGATAGATTGGTTGATTTTCTTCGCAATACAGTAGTCCCCAATGCTACTTTTGAAATCACAGATGCTTGGTCTGGAATTATGGGCATGGCGCAAAGCCGTCATCCTATTGTGAAAGAACATCTTCCTGGCCTATATGTGTGCGCAAGAATGGGCGGCATGGGAGTGGCCTTAAGCGCATTGGTTTCTGAAGAACTTGCCGCAATGGTGCAGGACTAAAGCACCATGGGATATTCTTTTCACAGAGGCAACAGTTTTTGCACGATATTTGTCTAGAGTTATTACAAACCTATGCGATACCTGCTCCTCATCTTATCCGTTTTAAGCATTTCAAGCATGCATGCCCAGGCCGCTGAGGATTCAGTGGAGATAGATTTGCAAGTGGGAGACTCAATTGTAATTGGAGCCTGCACGCGCAGCACATTTACACATTTAGATTTTTATCGCAAAACACGCTGGGTAGGCAATGAGCCTGTGTATGATACCGCAACGGGTGATGGATTCTATAAATCCTATTTCGGGGGTGGGGATTTTAACATTTATGAACTTCCTGCGGAATATTCCATGCAACATTTCCGGGTAATGGGCTTAGAAGTGCTGTCCAATAAAAACACAGGTGAGCCTATGTATATTATGTATTTGGAAGGTCCAGAGCCCAATTCTGTAATTTGGGTTGACTTCTATGAAGCCTTGGAGTCTGGGGAAATTCAGATTGATGAGAAACTGCTCATCCCGAGAGATTAGTTTTTAATATTTTTCTTACCTTCGTAACAGCCATCTTACTGCATGGATAATTACGATATTTCAGACGCCATAGGCATGTATGCCAAGCTTGCAGAATTGCATGATGAAAATCCATTTCGCGTCAAAGCTTTTGCCGCCGCCGCTTTCAATATTAAGAAAATAAAGGAACCCTTGGATTCCATGACCGAAGAGCAGTTGAATGCCGTTCCAGGAGTGGGGAAATCCGTTGTTTCTGTTGTAAAAAGCATGATTCAATCAGGAACCTTTCCTGAGTTGCAAGCCATTATTGCACAAACCCCTCCAGGTGTATTGGAAATGCTCAGAATTAAAGGGCTTGGACCTAAAAAGGTTCAAGGGATTTGGAAACAAATGGGTCTTGATACCGTCGAAGAACTCTTTGATGCATGCCGGGAAAACCGCTTGGTAGAACAGCCTGGTTTTGGATTGAAAACCCAACATGATGTTATGCGTGCAATTGAATTTAGTTGGAGCTCGAAAGGGAAATTTCACTTTGCCCGTATTGAAGCCCCAGCCAAAGAAGTATTGCATGCACTTAAAAAAGCGTTCCCAGGGGAAAGGCATGAGTTTACGGGTGAATTTAGAAGATGTTGTGAGGTGCTTGAAAATGCTGAAATCTTAACCACCTCAAATGAAGTAGATCTTCAAATATGCCTTCAAGGTATAGGGCTAGAATATGATGGCAATACTTGGAAAAGTGCCCTTGGTTACCGATTTAAATTGCACTTTACTACTGCGGAAGACTTTCATTCTTCTTGGATAGCCACCACAGGGAGCAACGAACATATCGCGGCATTAGGTCCTATTCCCGCCCAGTTAAAGGATGAGGAAGCGTATTATCAGCAAGCTGGTATGGCTTGGGTTGTACCAGAACTTCGTGAGGACGCTTCGCAATTGCATCGATTGCGCGAAGGTACCATGGGTAAATTGTTGGATTTTAGCGACTTAAAAGGCATATTACACAACAATAGCACTTGGTCAGACGGATTGCAGAGCCTAAAAGAGATGGCGGAGTACTGCAAGGAGTTGGGATATGAGTACCTAGGAATCTGCGACCACAGTAGGAGTGCGGGTTACGCCCAAGGGCTATCCGTGGAACGGGTGCTTGCGCAATTTGAAGAAATTGATACACTCAATGCACAAATGGCGCCATTCAAAATTTTAAAAGGCATTGAAAGCGACA
>JBEIRK010000070.1:0-13923 GCA_040376005.1 Flavobacteriales bacterium | reverse complement strand
CACAATGAGTGCAGAAAGATGACTGAGTAAGCCCGCCCTGTCTAGGCTCAACATCATGCGATCTACATGGTAGTAATATACATCCAGATCTTCAATAAATAGAATTTTACCGCGTGTATCGGGTTGGTCAGGGCTTCCCAAAGAGGCATAGATGAGGGATAAATTTCCGCCGATGGTTTTTCCTTGGAAGGGTTGCGAATTCACAGTGTCATAGGTACTTAAATCAAATTTGGGTTTTTCCCCAAAAAGTACCGATTGTAAAAAATCAAAATTCACTTCGCTTCCTGGCTTGGGTTCAAAAAAATTAATACCCATGGGACCATGTATAGACTCCATATCCAATCGGCCAAGCGCCAGATGTAAGGTAGTAATATCGCTGTATCCAATCAGCCATTTTCCTTTGCCTTCGAGCAAGATAGCATCGGAAATATGCTTCATCAATCTCAAACAACCATAGCCACCGCGACCACAAAAGACGGCTTTGATGGTAGGGTTTGTCCAAGCGGAGATAAAATCTGTAGCCCGTTGTGCATCACTGCCTGAAAATTGGTGATCGCGCTGATAGAGGTTTTCTCCTTCACATACATCTAGCTCCAAAGATTGCAGCCACAGTTTAAATGGAGCCATTTCTAGCGGACTTACGGCGCGCGCAGGTGCAATTAGCGCAACTTTATCCCCAGCTTGTAAAGGTGCTAGCCTTGTTTCTCCCATTGGGTTATGATTTTTTCAGTTTCAGCCAATTTCTTCATTGATTTATCAATCAATTCTTTGGCTTCGCTGAGCATGCTTTCGAGTTCATCCACATTGGCTTTTCCTGAGTCCAATTGTTGCTGAATTTGTTCCAAGCGTTTTTTGGCCAATTCATATGAGAAGGTGTCGGTTTTAGTCATGATTGTATGGTTGCTTTAGTGTTGCCGTCAGCAAATCGAATGCTAATTTCATCTCCAGCATGCAGTGCATGGCTTGAGGCAACATGGTTGTTGTTTTTATAAATCAGGGAATAGCCTCTTTCTAGGGTGTTTTGAGGGTCCTGCAAGTGTAATTTTTCTCGCATAAATTGAAGTTTTTGTTTCTCTCTGCTTACCAACCAGAGTGCAGATTTGTGAATATTGGCTCCTGAATGTTGCATTTGCTGTCGGTAATTGTTTGTCATATTGCGGGCCTTTGCAGCAAGGTTTGAAGAAGCATTTTGTATCATCGCCAAAAAGTCCAGATTGTGTTCGGTAAGCCCAGCCGCGCATTTGGTGGGTGTTTTTTGCGCCGAAAAACACAATAAATCTGCAATGCTCACATTGCGTTCATGGCCAATACCTGTTACTACAGGTAACGGACAAGCCGCAACAGCCAGGCCCACATCGAAATGATCAAACGCTGAGAAATCTGTATTGCCGCCACCTCCGCGCACCAATGCCACCGCATGAAAGGATTCGTGGTGTTCGGAAATCTGCTTTAATTGCGTTGCAATTTGCTGCGCTGCAGCTTCTCCTTGCACTTGAGCCGGAAATTCGGCTACCGAATAGCCCAAACCATAGGAGTTATTGGCAAGTTCATGTATGAAATCTCTTCTTCCATCCGAGCCTGGTGCTGCAATTAATGCGATTTTTTGTGCTACCAATGGCAATTTGAGGAGCTTGTTGGCTGAACGATATTCACCATCACGGAGCCATACGATTTTAGGATAGCTTGCGGCGAGCTTGTTGAGCACGGCCGTCCTATCCTGTTCCATTTTCCCTAAAGTATAGGTTTCATCAATTTTTAAAACGCTGATTCGTAAACCGTAACGTGCATTAAATTGAACTTCTACTTCAAGTACCAATGTAAGATTTTGGGCGAAAGAAACCCCGGTTGCTTTTTCAAAATCTTTAATAATGTGAAAGTTGTCGCGCCAAATAACCGCACCCGCGGCAGCAATGATGGTATCTCCTTCTTTTTCTATAAGATTAAGAAAGGCATAACTTCTTTGATAATATACTTTTACATCAGTAACCTCGGCTATTATACGAATTCGTTTTCCTCCAAAGGCGTGTTGAAGTGTATCTCCAACTGCACCCATGAGGTCACCCAGGCCGATATAGTTTTTTCCAGGCACGCTTAGGGCACTTTGGGATAGAGAATTTTTACTTTACTCACCACCGTCATTTCGCTGTTTCTGCTTTCGGAAAGGATTTCTAAGGCCGGTAAGCCTACGGTGATGTGTTGTTCTTGCAACAATTTGCGCATGCTTTCGTGGTTTTTGCCCGTATTACCTGCTTCGGCTCCGCCTTCCATTTCCATAAATGTGCCACCCGATAGCTTCCTAAAAGCATAGGCTTTTTCAGCTGTCCATGACTTGGCTACAGGGATTCCACAAAAGAATTCTGTAACACCAGTTTGGCCCGGTGCTTTGTCATACACCATCATCAAAGGACCGGCTATTACGCCACCACCGTTGGCCAGTGCTTTTGTAAGCAATGGGAGTTCTTTTTGAAAAGCGAGTATGGTTTCACCCGGTTGGCATTGAATGGTTTTGCCAAAAAGGAGTGCGGGTTTTCTTTCGGTTTCGCGAATAAATCCTTCAGGAGAAGTGGCAATCACCGCCGCTGCCGCAGCGTTATCCGTGGCCACAGCGGAGGATGTTTTTTGAGCAGTATCGGCTGAATTCCCTTTTTTATTGGAATTGCCACATGCCAGTATAAATAGAAAAGTTAATGGTAAAAATTTAATCCATTTCATCGGGGACCAAATTACAAAACAACTCCTGCATTCCCTCAGTTGCTGTTTTGGAAATGACATTTATTTGAGGATTGCCCATGCTGCCATGTCGGTAGGGGTCAATGATGTAAATGGCAGCGTTTGAGGGCGCAAATTGAAGGAGTGAGGCTGCGGGATAGACCTCCAAGGATGTCCCCACAACTACCAAAATATCTGCTTCCATTACCTTAGGGATTGCCATGTCCATCATGGGCACAGCCTCGCCAAACCATACAATATCTGGGCGCAAGTAACTGCCGTCTTCATGCAATTGTCCAAGCTGTATGTCTTGTGCTCCCAAATACACCCGTCTTTCTCGCTGTGCTGAGCTGCAAGCCCATCGCAATTCACCATGCAGGTGGAGTACCTGTGCGCTGCCTGCCTGTTCATGTAAATCATCCACATTTTGGGTAATGATGGTGGTATTAAAATGTTTTTCGAGCTTGGCAAGCAGTTCATGGGCTTTGTTTGGCTTCACAGAATCAAGCTGTCGGCGGCGTTCATTGTAAAAGCGCAGCACCCTTTCAGGATATCGATTAAATGCCTCAGGGGTCGCAACTTCTTCGATGGCATACCCTTCCCATAGCCCTCCGCTGTCGCGAAAAGTTTTCAATCCGCTTTCGGCGGAAATACCGGCTCCAGAAAGCACAACTAGTCGTTTCATTTGGCAAATGTAAAATAGCCAAAACATTTGCCGTATTAATTCAACCGGAGTTGGTAAATTTGCATTGTGAAATTCCTCGCAGAAATTGAAATATTGCCTAAAAAAGGCTTGTTAGACCCACAAGGTAAGGCGGTAACCCACAGCATGCCATCTATTGGTTTGAGCAACGTGGAAAATGTAAGAGTAGGTAAGTTTATTACCATGGAGGTGGAAGCAGATAGTGCCGATGCTGCGCAGCAAGTTGCGGATACAGCATGCAAAAAGCTATTGGCAAACCTTATCATGGAAAGCTACCACATCCGCGTCAATAGCCTGTAATCATGATATTGTACAACGTCACTTGCAGCATGGAATCTGAATTGGCCGATGAATGGCTGCTTTGGATGAAGACAGCGCACATACCTGAGGTGATGGAGACGGGCTGTTTTACGGAGTACAAAATTATGAAAGTCCTGACCAATGCTGAGGATGACGCAGGAGTCAATTTCGCCATTCAGTATACTGCAGTATCGATGCAGGATTACGAAAATTATAGAGCAAGCTTTGCACCTGCGCTGCAGCGCAAAACTGCGGAAAAGTATGGAGACCGTATCATGGCCTTCCGCACCTTACTGCAAGATTTAACCTAACACACCATTCACTATGCCCGGCGGTATTCATGTAGTTGACCTGTTCTCGGGCCCTGAGGTGCAACTCATAGATTGCCGTAGCTCGGCAGAATACCAAAAAGCCCATATCCCGGGTGCGGTAAATATTCCATTGCTAGACAATGAAGACCGCGCTATTGTAGGAACCATTTATAAAAACGAAGGCAGGGAGGCTGCGGTCAAAGCAGGTTTTAGGATGGTAGGTCCGCGCATGGAGCAGTTGTTTGAGCAGTATACAAGTTTGCTGCAACAGCGCAATCTGGTGTTTTATTGCTGGAGAGGTGGCTTAAGAAGCCAAATTTCAGCCACTATTTTAGAATGGGGCGGCAGCAAGCAGTATTGCATTAAAGGTGGGTACAAAGCCTACAGACATAAAGTAGTGCATGGTTTTCAAACCTTGCCCAAACTTAAGGTTCTCGGCGGTTTTACAGGTTGTGGTAAAACAGAAATATTGGAGCTACTGCAATCTCAAGGACATCAAATTATAAACTTAGAGGCTATCGCAAATCATAAAGGTTCTGTTTTGGGTCACTTGGGTCAGCCGGCTCAAGTATCCAATGAAATGTTTGAGAATTTACTTTGGTCCCAATGGTCATCTTTAGACCCCTCTAAACCGGTTTTTATTGAGAATGAAAGCCGTAAAATTGGCGCAAATGTGCTTCCAGAAACAGTTTATTCCGCTATGGAATCCGCCGAGTTTATTCAAATTCAATTGCCAAAAGAAATGCGCCTGCAGCGCATTTTAAGTGAATATGGCTCTTTTGATAGGGAAGCACTGGAGATCTGTACCCACAAAATTGCCAAAAGATTGGGCGGCTTGCAACTCAAACAAGCGGTTTCAGCGCTGCAAGAAGAAAATGTTAGTGAATGGGCGGAGATATTAATGGCCTATTACGACAGAACCTATGAGCATGCCAAGCAAAAACGCGGTCTAAGAGGTTCAACCCTAGAATGGAATTGGGCACAACCTGAGGATTCATTGGCTCAATTATTAGATTTTAACCGAGAATAAAAAGTTGTTAATTCGCCTGGCATGTGGAATTCAATAAAACGTTTGGCTTGGTTTATCTGGAAATCACCACAGCGGAAGTTTTGCGGTTGGAGTAGTTTGCTTACTGACCTTCTTGGACTTTGGCATATCCGCTTTTCGCGGAACAAGAAACCAAGGCAAATATGGGTTTGTGTGGGGGTTAAAAACCGCAGTCAAGCCCTTTTGGAATATTTAATTCCTTCGCTTTGCAGGCTCACCGAAAAAAATAGAATTTCTCTATCTATTGCGGATTTAGGTTCGACGGATATCGATAATCTAGAAGCAGCCATTCGCAATCTTTGGTCAGGTGAATTGGTATATACTTGTGTACAAGACGATTTTAGTCGTGCAAAAGCATTTAACCTTGCCATAAAACAGAAGGGCGAAGGCTTACTATTTGTATGCGATGCCGATATTTCTGTTCCAGATAACCTGATTTGCAGCATTGATAAGTATGTTACCCGAAAATCCGCATGGTTCCCCATTTGCCAATGGCAATTGGAGTCTGGAAATGCAGCATGGAAGTGGTTCTCAGCAGGCACAGGGATTTTTGTAGCAGAAGATGCCCATGTAATGGCTACAGGCGTATTGGATGAAAAGTATAGCAGCTGGGGTAAGGAAGATTGGGATTTGTTTTTCAGATTTTACAAGGCAGGAATTATGCCCCTTCGCACACGCGTCAAAGGCTTGTACCATCATTGGCATACACCGAGCCGGCCTGCAGATTTCAAAAAAATGTTTTAAGTAGGCGAACTTTTTTGACTTGTTAACCTCTGCGATCATGACATTTATGTCATTTATTTACTTTTTTCTTTGATAGTATATCAAGATGCAACCGATTGCTCGCAATTGGTCTTATTTTTGAATATCTATTACCTGTGAAAAAGGCTGTCATATTTTTACTTCATTTCTTTGCGCTTGGCGCTTTTGCCCAAGGCAGTGATGAGCAATTGGCCGCACAGTATTTTGATGAAGAGAAGTTTGCTTTTGCCATGCCTTTGTATGAGGAATTGGCAGAAAAAGACCCTGCGAATATCACTTATTACGATCGCTATTTAGAATGTTTGTTGCGTGAAAAGCAATTTGAAAAAGCAGCAAAAATGGTAAAGAAGAGAAAGCGCCGATATGCTGATGTGTATCTCTACGCAGTGGATGAAGGGTACATTAATTACAGGCAAGAAAACACCAAGGCGGCAGAAAAAATATGGGATGAATTGTTGCAAGAGTTGGCCTCATCCAGAGATTACAATGGCTTTATTGGACTTGCTGAGGCTTTTCAACATAGACAAAATTTCGACTACGCCATCCGCGTTTATGAACGTGGGGAAGAGGTGTTTGAAGGCTTTACTGATTTTGGTTCGCAATTGGCCTTTTTGTATATGATTACCGGCAACAGAACCAAGGGTATAGAAAAGTATGTAAACATGGTGCTCAGATCGGGATTGGCCTATGACCAGAGCAGGCAATGGCTCGAGATGAATATTACGGATAGCGCAGATTTTGCCATACTGCGTGTGGTGTTGTTAAAGCAAATTCAAAAAATGCCAGACAATTATATGTTGGCAGATTTGTTAAAATGGACCTACATCCGTTTGAAGGATTGGGATGCCGCGTTTGTCCAAACCCGTGCGCTGGACAAGCGGCTAAAAGAACAAGGACTAAGAGTTATAGAATTGGGTGAAATATGCATGAGCAATGAAGCATGGGATGCAGCAACCCGTTGTTTTCAATATGTCGTAGAGTTGGGAAATTCCGGAATTTGGTATGATGCAGCAGTGGCTGGTTTGTTAGAAACCAGATTTCAATCCTTGCCAGAAAACAGAGGTGATACTGCCTTACAACATGCCTTAGAACGCGATTTGCTGGCCTATATTGCCGAATTTGGGCATAATGATAGAACATGGAGGCCAGTGAGCCGTTTGGCAACCTTGTACAGCAGCTACATGCATCTTCCTGGAAAGAGTATTGACCTATTGGAACACTTTGTGCAACATTCAGGCAGTAGGGCAAAAATAGTGGCGGCAGCCAAATTGCAACTTGCCGATGCCTATGTCGCCGATGGGGATGTGTGGAGTTCGGAATTGCTCTATGCCCAAGTAGAAAAAGATTTTGAAGAGGATCCACTGGGGCAGGAAGCCAAATACCGCCGCGCCCAATTGAGTTATTTCAGAGGAAATTTTGAATGGGCGCGCCTGCAATTAGATGTGCTCAAGGGCGCAACGACCCAACTCATCTCAAATAACGCCATTGAATTGGCATTAAAAATATCAGAGAATTTAGGTGTGGATAGCAATTTTCATGCCTTGGAAATGTTTGCCAGAGCTGAGTTGCTTGCCATGCAAAATCGCTTTGCTGAAGCTGAGATAACAATGGATAGCATTGTACAATTGTATCCCGGTCATGCCCTGTCTGATGATATTTTATACACCCGCGCTGGTATTAAAGAAAAGCAAGGAAACTATGTTGAAGCGGCGGAATTGTATGAGACACTTGCCATTGCGTTCTCACATGATTTGTTAGCAGATAATGCATGGTTTCAATTGGGTTTATTATATGAAAATGCCTTAAAGGATAAAGAAAAAGCGCAAGATGCTTTTCGAAAAATAGTCATTGATTTTCCGGGGAGTTTGTACCAGCCGGAGGCGCGAAAACACTATAGAAAATTGCGCGGAGATTCCATTTAGGGTCACCAATGTATCTAGCGTACTGCGGAGACAAACATACGCTTTAAATCGTTCGGAGATTACAGCGAACTAAATAAGCCCTTTGGCTTTTAGTTCAATATATTTATTCAGGCTATTTATGGTCAAATTTGCGGGTTGTGTTAGCATAGTTTGAATGCCATGCTGTTGCAGGGTGGCAATCATTTGGCTCTTATTATCCATCCACTGTCTTGCTAAGGCTCTTGTGTATATAGATTCCGTATGCATGCTGTCGGACTGAGATACCACAGCCAATTCAGTATTTTCAAATAAAACCACCACCAGAAGATGTCTTTGATTAATTTTTCTTAACACCGGAAGTGCTTTTGCCATGGCGCTTGGTGTTTCAAAATTGGTGAATAAAAACAACAGACTTCTTTGGTTTACAACGGTATTAATGGCATGAAATAGGAATTCAAAATCAGGTTCAGATTGCCTGTATTTTTGGGAATACAGTTGCTCCATAATCTTGTGCAACTGCCCGTTGTTATTGTCAGAACGGAGTGCAGTACCCACTTTATCACTAAAGGTAATCAGGCCAGCTTTGTCGCCTTTTTGTAGGGCAGTATTGCTAATTACAAGAGATGCATTAATGGCATAATCCAATAAGGTCATGCCTTCAAATGCCAAGTTCATGGTCCTACTTTTATCCAGAATGCAATAAATAGGTTGTGCTTTTTCTTCGATAAAATGATTTGATTTTAAATTACCAGTTCTCCCTGTAGCTTTCCAATTAATATGTCTGAGATCATCGCCTCTCACATAGTCTTTAATTTGTTCAAATTCATAGCTATGGCCAATACGTCGCATGCGTTTTACACCATAATGCTGTGCAATATTGGAAGCGGTATAGAGGGCGTATTTCTTCATTTGCAGTACCGATGGATACACAGGTACCGCCGTTTCTTGAGGGTATTTTAGTCGACGGCTTAGCAATCCCAGTTGTCCATGTATAAGTATGTGCAGGTTACCAAAAACATAATTTCCTCTTTTCTTGGGTTTTACTTGATATTCAATTTCCTTTTCTTCACCCGCCTTTAAGCTGCTCACTAGGGAGAAATCGCGGATTTGCAGCTCCACAGGCAACGCGTCGTAAATGTGCATTCTCCAATTTAAAACACTGCTGTTTTTTATATGAAGTCTTACTCGATTTAAGTCGCCTAAACTCCATTTGGGAGTGCTATGTCTAAAGGCTGTAATTGGCATTTTAGGTAACAGAATGATGAGTAAATCTGTGAAGAAAACAAAAGCGAAAGCGGCCAATAGTATTTTAGAAATAATGAAAAGCCAAGGCCATGAATACGAAAGCACAAAAAGCGCAAAGAGCCCTGCCACAGCCCAATAAAAACGGGGCTGAAAATACAGGTCAAAGCGCTTAAAGAACGGTGACATTAACGCGGAACTTCTACAGATTTAAGAATTTCTTGTATCACAGTCTCCAAAGAAATACCATCCATTTCACTTTCAGGTGTGAGGATGAGTCTGTGATTCAAAACGGGATAGGTAACAAAGCGGATATCATCTGGCGTTACAAAGGCACGTCCTTGTAGCGCGGCAACAGCGCGTGAAGCCCGCATGATTGCGAGTGAGGCTCTTGGAGAGGCTCCCAAGTAAAGGTCTTTGTGTATGCGTGTGGCGTGAACTACACCCGCAATGTACTGCAACAGGCTGTCATCAATAAATACCTGTTCAATGAGTTGTCGTATTTTCTCAATATCTATAGATTTAAGTACAGGCGAAATCTTTGAAATGCCCGTTTCAATATGGCTGGTTTTAAAACGCTGCAATATTTCATATTCTTGATTTCTATCTGGATAGTGAATGATGAGTTTCATCATGAAGCGGTCTTGCTGCGCTTCGGGTAGTTTGTAGGTGCCTTCTTGCTCAATAGGATTTTGGGTGGCCAGCACCATAAATGGCTTTGGCACTTGATGCGTAGTGCCGTCTACAGTGACGGTGCCTTCTTCCATTACCTCAAATAATGCTGCTTGGGTTTTTGCCGGTGCGCGGTTGATTTCATCAATCAAAACCATGTTGGCAAATATGGGACCTTTTCTAAACTCAAACTCTTGTGATTTAACATTGAAAATGGATGTGCCTGTTACATCTGCAGGCATTAAATCTGGGGTAAATTGTATGCGATTGAATTTTAAATCTAAGGCTGCAGATAATAATTTGGCGGCTGTTGTTTTTGCAATTCCAGGCACCCCTTCAATGAGTATATGTCCATTACAGAATAATCCAACGAGCATGAGATTAACCATGTGTTCTTGTCCCACAAGGTATTGACCTATTTCTCCACGCAGTTTTTCTGCTGCTTGGGTTAATAAGCTCAAATCAAGGGGTGCGGCCGCTGGCGATTCCTCTGGGTTTAGGTGTTCTATAGGTTCCATTATGTTGATTTTTTAGAATAGTTCTTGTAAAATTTCGCCAAAAGACTGCTAAAGACAATGAGTTGTTTTTGGCTTACTTTGGGTTGGCTATTATACGTATTGTATGTGTTGAAAATGAACTGAATGTCTGCTTCTGGAGCTCCTGATTTAAGGGCAATTAAATCAATATGAAAGTGCTCCTTTGCTCTGTGTATTCTTAGTGTATTTCGGGTAAAATAAAGGAATTGGTTCCACTCCATTTGTACAATTTGTTTATGATTATTTTCCCTGAAATAAAATGCAGATATGGTTTTTATCAAGTCTACAGAGTTATTCTTTGGGGATGCAATTACAGGAATGGGGCGGTTTTTTCTTTTTCCTCCTGTAATCAGAAACAAGAGGCCTGCACCAACCAATATCCACCAAGCAATGTACAGAGATTCATTTTTTTGAATGAATTCAAACACTGGCCTGTTCATTGTGCCTGTAAAGGCTTGTGCTCTGGGAAAACCAGCGGCGGTGTGAAATACCAAGTATTGATGTGGGATATGCTGAATTACATTTTTAAGGTAGCGTCTGCCTTCCGCAGATTTCATATAATAATTTGAAAAAAGAACCGGATTGGCATGCAAGTAAATCTTGCCTTCACCTTGGCTGGCATAAATATAATCCGCGGTTTTACCGTTGGTTTCGGTGATCACCGTCAGCTGCTGCTGTGCATTCTCAATTTCTTCTTTGGATTTCTCTTCATTTACAAGTTTATTTCTGAATTGAAACCAGTTGCCCGGTGTGGGTTTATTTATCTTATAAAATAAAAAACTAAAATTGGATTTCTCCATAAAGGGATGGGTGAAATCAACAAAAAAACTATCTGATTCAATGCTGGTAATCTCCAAATTATTCAAGGCTGGAAATCGTTGTAAAAGGGATTCAGGAAATGCTTCAGCACTAATGAATACCGTGCCACCCTCATATACAAAATCCCACAGTGCATCCGCTTCTTGCTTGGATAAGTATAAGTATTTTCCAACATACATATACACCCCTTTAGGGTCTTTGTTTTTGAGTTTATCGAGTGCATTACCTACCGTATCTACAAGTCCGGTTTTCAGATATAAATTATCCCAATTGTGTTGTAAGGTTTTTGCAAAAAGACCCAGATCATAGGGCCCTTGTCCTTCAAAGTTTAAGGTACGCGTCCAGTTGGATTTGCGTATGGGTTTTTTCGCAGTGCCTTGACCCAAGATGAGCATTAAACCTGCCAGCAGTCCGAACATCACAACCCAAAAGAATGGTTTTTTAATCATCGTATGGGTTCAGGTTTAAAATTGTCAAATTTGGAACGCAATTCCCTAAATAATACCTCATCTGAAGGCAGATGGCCATACCACACAGATTCAAAAATTCGGGTTAATTCGAGTATGGTTTTCTGTTCATTGGGATTGTCAATTTCACGCACATAATCCATATTGGTTTTTTCTATGGAAGGCGCTATTTTTCCTTGTTGCATGAGTTTTTGCAGCATTGCAAGGAAGAGGATGCGCACTGCCAATCGATAATTGCGATTTTTTAATGCCTCCTCTAATGCGAGTTCAGGTTTGAGTGCCGCCAAACTTTTTTTATCAATTAAGTGCTCTGCGCTTTGTATGGCTTCATTCTCTGTATTAAGGAGTATGGACTTTTTACTAAAGTAATAGATGAGATACACGACTACAATGAGCAAAATTGCGAAAGCGATAAACCAGAATACAGTGCCAAAGCTAGATTTCATGGGTGGCGCAGCGCTGCGCGGCAATGTGGGCTCAACAGGGGCTTGTTTCTCCCCATTCCCCTCCGAAACTTTTTCTTCTTCTACTGAATACTCATCAACTTCTGTGAAATCCAAGGCATCGGCTTCCCGTTGCAATTCATTTTCATCAATATAGGTTTTTTCGGTTTTGCTATTGTAGTAGCGGTCTTGCTCTGTTTCAGCATATTCTGTGCCTGAACTGCTAGGGCTGTATTCGGTTTGTGCTGTTACAGCAATACAGAATAAAAACGTCGCTATGAAGATCCCGGCTCTCATGATTCACTTTCTACACCGTAGTACTCTTTCTTTAGCTGTATAGAGGCGATTTTGTTTTGCAAAATCGTTGCTCTTTTCGCCTCTATTAAACTCAATGCAGTAACTGCAATAGGGAAGGCAAAGAAGAGAAGTAATGCTGGGAAAATGGCATAATTTAAGTATACAAAAAGCATCATGATATTTTCTGAAATAATACTTGCGCCATGCAATTGATTTACTGCTGAGAGTATAATAAAACCAAGGTACAGCATGCCACACATAAGAATACAATAAATTGAAAAAAGCAATAAGCTTATTCCCAAATAGCGCCAAAATGATCCCAACATTTGGGTTATACTTTGCATAAAAGCCGCAAAAGGATTTGCAGGTTGACTCGTGCAATAATGCACACCCATAACCACTTGAAATGGCAGTCCAAAAAATAGCGCAAGCCACCAGCCAGAGCCGAAGATGGAGTTCAAGAGTACTTGAAAAGTAGCGCCTATAATTGCGGCTAATATGAGTGTTGTGTGCCTGACAGGATTGTATGACTCCATGAGTGGTTTTAATGCACGTAAAACCATATAAATAGCTGCTGCAATGGGAAGCCATGAGTTAATGACAACAGCAATACCTGTTAGCGGACTAAAATAATAACTGGAGGCATAAATAATAAAAAATATGGCGCTTACCCCATTTTGAATCATGGATGCATTATTCAAGCCATATCCGTTGAAAAGCGCAGCAGCAGCGCGCGATTTTTCGCCTACTTCCCGAGCAATTGCGTCATTGTGAATCCATGCTGCCAGGGGGTATAGGATGCAGAGAGAAAGCAGTGCCGCTATGATGAGGAAGCTGCTTTTTTGTCTCACAAATGAGAATCCAAAGAGTATGGCATCCCCAATAGAATATAAGACACCTGCTTTTAGTTGCGCAGTTTCATCTGGGTTTAAGTTGTCATAATTTCCAAGAATAGCATTGCTTTTTCTAAATTTAATCCAAGGGTAAATAATAAAGTAGAACAGCATAAAGAAAAAGGATAAGAAGATTATCGCGCTTCGCAATGCGGTAGGCAATTCAGTAAATCGTGTTAAATAACTTTCAATAAAGGCGGCAAGCAAAATTATAGGAACACAGATAAGAAAAAGACGAACACTCTTTTTTGCAGCATGTTGTAAAGAACGAATACGGGTGAGGCTTCCAGGAAATAGGATTCCCGCCCCTAGCATAATTCCTGCGGCACCTTCAACGACCATGCCCAGCATTTCTAAGGTGCCGTGTTGATATACCGTAAGTAAGTATTCTGTGCCGAGTCCACGGCTGGTAAACATCCAAGTAAATGCACCGAGCATCATGCCATTCATTAAAAGCAGATATACTGTTCCCAGGCAAAAGAGGCTACCAAAATTCCCTCAGCAAAGCCAACGTGGGCCAACTGCAAGGTCGGGATTAAGTCGCCAACAGCCCAAATGCCTGGAATGTTTGTTCGGCACATGTCATCAACTAAAACATAGCCACGATCCATCGCGATACCTTGTTCTTCGTAACCAATATTTGCAGAGACTGGACCTCGTCCAACAGAAACCATCAGGATCTCTGCGGTAAATGTCTTTCCATCCTCAAGAGTTACGGTGACACCATCTGCAGTTTTAACCGCCGATTGGAAACGCACGCCGAGTTCAAAATTAATTCCACGCTTACGAAATGCTCGCTCTAGCTGCTTGCTTGAAGATT
>JBEIRK010000101.1:0-9080 GCA_040376005.1 Flavobacteriales bacterium | reverse complement strand
GGTAATTTAAGATTAAATTATAGTAGTGAAAGAATAGGATATTACAATAAAGTTATTTTTAATAAGAATCTTATTATTTCAGATACATTGAATTATTTTTATGAACTTCCTAATAGTTCATGGGGCTTTCTGCGATTTGACGAAATTGCCAGAACTAATCAATATTATTACACAAAAAATTTCGAACTTCACACATATCAAGGTAGTGAATTAATATATATCAATAATGATAGAAGTTTTAGTGCATATAAGGACACCGTTGCAAATTTTGGAATGGACTGTGGTTTTTTGGGGAACACTTATTTGTCTCATGATGGTGAAATGCTAATCCGGACATCTGTTGGCGGATTAAGTAAGTATGGTCCTGTCAATAATGATGAGATAGTAGGTTGTGATTTTAACCCGAAAAACGGTCAAATTAGTAATAGGAAAACATTTCTCAATGTTTCGCAGGTCAATAAACATTTTACATCATCATTTGTACAGTTTAGCAGTAATGATAGCTTTATTTGGGTAGTTATGAGCCAACACGGATCGTTATATGGCACTGGTATGCCTTATCCCAAAACCTATCCACTTATTTGGCAATTCAATAGATATAATGGCTCAATTTTTAAGCACTTTACAAAAACAATAATACCTCCAACCTTAAGGGATGCTAATGTTATTTGTACATTTGACCAAGGGCCTGACGGTCGGATTTACTTTTTGTGGCTAGATGCAGGAAAGAATGGAGGTAATTTTCACATAGGTTGCATATCGAACCCAAACAACTGGGGGCAGGATGTCGTGATTTATGACAGTTTACTTTCCATTCCCAATAATAAGTTTCCGAATTTTACTTTAAGGTCTTTTCTAGAATATGGTATCAATACACTAGGCGAATCCGACGAACCAGTATGGTGGTTTGAAGGCGAGCAAAGTAATTATGGCAAATGCGATGATAGCGCACGCTTTAGCATTGGCTTGGATACTGCAGTATTTGCGCGTATTGTTTTTGGCGATGGTGATAGTATGGATTTGGGCTACTGTGAGAAAAATAGAAATTATATCAGTCACAAATATAAAGGGGGGGGTAAATACACTGCTATTCTTCGTATCCTGAGTAAAGATTGTTATTCCCATTGGATAAGTAGAAGTATACCTGTAGTCATTTATCCACCCTTAGAACACAACACTCCAAGAATAGATGAAGCGCGAAGTTGTACAGAATTCACATTGTCCTTAAATGATAGCTTCGCCCAACCAAGATTGGTTCATGTTCTTTGGGGTACTGGACAGGATACCAGCTTTAAACATAACGGTAAATTAAATCTGGCACACGCCATTTCTAAACAAGATACCTTTGTTCTGGAATATATCCTGTCAGATAGTAATCACTGTGTATGGCACTATCAGGATACCATAATCTCAAAATTTCATCCACCCACAAATGATACTGCTTCCGTTTTCCCGTTAGAAACTTGTGCAGGCGAAAGGCTGCGGGTATTTAGTTCTGGGAACAAATCAGCGGATAGCATCGCTGTAAGGTATAATACTCAGTGGGTAAGCGCACGGGTGTTTGACACCATTCCATTAAGAGCTGTTTTCGGTCAGGATAGTATTCAAATTCATTTTTATAATTCGTACGGTTGCTATAGAGATATGATTTTGACTACAAAGATCAAAATTGGCCCTGAGGCAACAATTGCGGCTGCAGATTCGGCATGTGCGAGGTCTCTTCTGAGTGCGCAATTAGTGAGTATTCAAAATGTGGATTCTGTGCAATGGCATGGATTTGATTGGCAGCCATTGAGTCAAGCACTTCAGAAAAATTACACCTTCGCAGATTCAGGTTTGGTCTACTTGACCGCATTTGTAAAGAACAATCAGGGTTGTTTCGATACAATTGCTCAAAGTATCCATATACAGGCTTTGCCAAAAATCACACTCACAGGGCCCCAGAATTTGGTATGCACACAAAAAACCTATCGTTTTAAAGCATATAGCCCTTCAGCTAAGGCCTTCACTTGGTATGGACAAGGAAATGCACTCAGCAACCAAGCTGAATTAAGCCACATTTTTAGAGACACAGGAGTGTTTATTATGAAATGCACGGTTTCCAACCATGATGAATGTGAGTCACATGATAGCATTGAAGTGCTCGTTTCGGCCGGAGTAAATGCTGCGTTTGATTTTTCAGATTCAGTCATCTGTGCTGGAGATATTTGGCGTGCGAATGCAAAATATTCTTTTGGTAGCTCTAAGTGGAATTGGAATGGTAATGAGTACGCAGATAGTATACTAGAACTAAGCTCAAATACCACAAAAGGCTTAGTGGGTAAGTTTACCATTGCCCACCGTAAGATGGGGATAAACGCTTGTGCAGATACGACTATTAGTGAATTAATAATATATCCTAAACCTCAGCAACTTATTGAAATTACAACGCCCACTTGTACTTTAGATTCCATTGTGTTTACAAATAACAATAACAATGTTCAATGGAGTATTGAGAACAAGTTCTTTTCCGGCAAAATGGTAACCTATACCTTTTCTAATCCAGGCGAAAAGAAAATACTCAGTTTAGCCATCAATGGTAACCAATGCGTGGATAGTGTTTGGAAAAGTATTACTGTCCATGAAAGTCCAAAAGTGCGAATACGAATTACAGGCACAAAGTACGAGCCTCAGTTGGGTTATGGATATACCATGGAGTCAGAGCCTGCTGGTTTTTCTTCATACCGTTGGTTTTTAAATGGCATTGAAAAATCAAATCAGTCCCAATGGAATCAATACTATAATACCCCAGATGTAGCACAATTCATTCGGTTGGAGGTCCTGGATTCTCGCGGCTGTGAAGCAAAAGAAGATACCGTGTTTCAAGTTCTTGGCCTCACAAAGTTTATTTTCCCAACTGCAATAAGTGCCAATTCAGATGGCGTAAATGAAGCTTTTGGAATCGCAGGTCCAGAGTATGTAAAGAATTACAAGTTGTGGATTTTCAACCGTTGGGGGGAAGCCGTCTTTTACACAGAAAATCCCAATGAGCTTTGGATTCCAGAAAAGGCTATACCAGGTGAATATGTTTACAAAGCTATAGTGCAAGATATATACAGCCGCTGGCAAGAAGTTGATGGGGTGTTTATGGTTTTGAAGTAGAATATTTTCCATTCTTAATTAAATGGAATCAAAACCAACATTTCAATCGAAAAACGCACTGCTCAAAGCAGAGAACAAGTCAGTGAAAACATTAAGTAAAAATCCACTTTCAAAGTTTCGAATTAAATTAATCATATTTCATCCTATAGATCTGTGGTAAACAGTACCAAAAGAAGTAAGATTAATCCCCTCAATTTCCCGTAGGGCGCGAATTCTGAAGGCCGTAGCCAATGAGTTCATCGTAGCCCAAGTTCAAGTTTTTGTGGTATACCAGCACCATGTAGTTGTTTTCCGTAGTGCCATGCGAACCCTCAAAATAGGCGTCATCCCTTTCTCCAGTAGCATCATCAACCACCACATATTGGTAGTTGTAATAGGCTTGCTTTAAGGGAACAATGGCCTCGTAGGAACCTGACTCGGGATTGTAAAAGGCCTCAAAATCCGTTTGTATGCGCCAATCACTGAGTTCGCCATAGATATATACCTTTTTGCCCTTTAACTCATCGCTGCGTAAGGTAAAATGCACAAAACAATAATCACTTTCCGAACGCGCACCACCCGGTAAGGGCATGTCGCGGTTGTCTATCAAAAACCTTCCATTATAATCCGACCAGTTCATATACCGGTCAAACCTGCGGGTTTGCTCGGGCACCAAGGTTACATGCTTCTGATTGGCCACATTAAAACGGGTTTTCACATTTGCAGTGCTCATTCTAAAACTGCGGATATCAAAAAAGCGAAACTCATTTAATCCCTGCAATTGATTGCCAGTTTGGTATTGAAAATTGTACGATGTGCCAGAAATAAACTGCGGTTTTAAATCCGAAATGGCTGAAGACCAATCGGCATTTCGCAGAATCACCGTTTTCATATCCGTGTACGGATTGGGTATATAGTAATTGGAACTGAGGTTGAAATTAAAATCGACTTCCTGGTGTGTGGCGCGTAAATCCACCTGCATGCTCTGCTGCACATTCATTTCTACTGCACCTTTTGAGTCCAATACCATAATGCGTCGGGTGAGTACAATGTCTTTTTCTTCATAATTGCGGTACACCAGCAACAAGTAATTGCCAGAAACCTTAGGATAGGTTCCTGCAGAGGGCACCATAGCGGAGTAATGGGTGTATTGCATTAAGGTACCCGTAGAAAACTCCGGATTGGGGAAATTCTCATATCCCAAGCCATCCAAATACTGGGTCTTTTGCAACAATGACGGCTCCCAAGCTGCATTGCAATGGATTAATGTAAATTGGAAATAATCCATTTCGCTGCGCAATTGGTCAAACTCCAACAACAGCTGATCATTGCCACCCAAACTGATGATAGGAAAGTTAAAACCACTTTCCGATTGGGTAAGTTTTACCGAACGGATGTCTTTCTCATATACGAAGTTATCATAGCGCAAGGTGCTATCGGCGGCGGTGAGTGCATTCACACCCAAGCCCAAAAGCATCACGAATGCGGTCAGGGTTACCTGTTTCATTGTGCAGTATTAAACTCCAAATCTATGCCAAAAATTGTATCCGCACACGCTGTGTGTGCTCATAGCCCCAAAGAACAGGGCTTTACTGGTTCTCCATCCACTGTTCCATCAAACCGTCGTGTTCGGTGGTCAAGGATACGATACGCTGTGTATTTCCCTCAAAGGTGGCGGTTAATGAGGCTACTTTGGCAAAATCTGCGGCTACTTCAGGACTGTGCAATTGGGCCTCTATTTCAGTATTTTGCGATTTTAGGGTCTTGATTTCGGTTTCCAGTTCCGCCATGCGGCTTTCCAACTGATTCAAGGCATTTTTACTCAGCTTTTTGCCCTCATCAACGGTGGTTTTGACCTTTACTGACTCCTGTTTCTTTTCGCCAGGCAATTCCAAGTCTACCCCTTCTTTCTTTCTTCTCTCTGCCCACTCACAGTATTCGTCATAGGTTCCGGGATATTCGCGGATTTTACCGTTTTCAATCCACCATATTTTATTGGCCACCCTAGAAATAAAAGTCCTGTCGTGCGATACCAATACAAAGGTTCCTTTATACGCGGTCAAAGCCTCTGCCAATACTGAAGTACTAAACATATCCAAGTGGTTGGTAGGTTCGTCCAACAACAAGAAATTGGCTTGGGTCAACAAGGTTTTCGCCAAAGCCACCCTGCTTTTTTCACCCCCAGATAGCACTTTTACTTTTTTAAATACATCGTCGCCGGTGAACAAGAAGCAACCCAAGACACTGCGCAATTCACCTTCGGAATAATCGCCGCCAACGGTTCCCAACTCATTTACCAAGTCGTTTTTCAAGTTCAAGGCTTCCAACTGGTGCTGTGCAAAGAAGGAAGTTTCTACATTCCAGCCTTCTTCTGCCTCGCCATCAAAGGGCTCAGTGCGGCTGATGATACGCAGCAAGGTAGACTTACCGCGACCATTGGCACCAATTAGGGCAATTTTATCGCCACGCAATACTTGGGCATGCGCATCATTGAATATTTGTAATTCACCAAAGCGCTTGGTTACATGCTTGAGGTCACAAATCATCTTGCCAGGAGTCACCCGAATGTTGAAGCGAATATTCATTTCACGGGTTTCATCCTCTAGCACTTCGATTTTATCAATCTTATCCAACATTTTCACCCGGCTTTGCACCGCAGTAGCTTTGCTGGCCTTGGCTTTAAAGCGTTGGATAAAGCGCATTTGCTGGCGAATAAAATCCTGCTGATTGTCATAGCGGCGCTGCATCATCTCATCGCGTTCTTCTTTTTGCTCCAAATAAGAGCTAAAGTTGCCTTTATAGTGAAACAGCTGTTGGTGGGCCACCTCGGCAATGCGGTTTACCGTGTTGTCCAAAAACAAACGGTCGTGACTCACAATTACAAAGGTGCCTTTGTAGGTTTTTAGATAATCTTCAATCCACTGAATGGTAGGCAAATCCAAGTGGTTGGTAGGTTCGTCAAGCAGCAAAAGGTCTGGACCTTGCAGCAGCAACTTCGCCAACATGGCGCGCATACGCCATCCCCCTGAAAACAGGTTTAGCGGCTTTTGCAGTTCTTCGGTTTTAAAACCCAGCCCTTCGAGCAATTTTTCTGCTTCTGCATGCCAGTCATAGCCGCCCAAGTTTCCAAATTGATCCTGCAATTCGGTAAGGCGCTGTATGCTTTTCTCATCGGGGGTGTGTTCAATATGATCCAGAATACGGTGTATTTCCGTATCCAGCTTGGCCAAGTCTTCACGGCCACCGAGCACCACCTGCAACACAGGTTCGGTATACTCCACACTCAACAAATCCTGATTTAAGAATCCAATTTTCAGGTCGGCGGGTTTGCTTAAGCCGCCCTCGCGCAGGTCATACTCACCTGCAATCACACGCAAGAGGGTAGATTTTCCTGTTCCGTTAAGGCCTACCAAACCGATTTTCTCACCGGGTTTGATGTGCCAAGATGCATTTCTGTACAGGTAGCGTCCTGCAAATTCGAATGAAAAGTCGGTCAGTGCGAGCATAAACGGCACAAAGATACAGCGAAGAACAGGGATGTTAAAACCCAATTCGCCTATGGGCAGCGGATTTTACAAGTCCGAGATGTGAATAACTTGTGGTTTGGCACAGATATTGTTTCTGATTCAGCAAATACTTAATCAAACTAGAAACATGAAAAAGATTGTTACTCTCGCTACAGCTGTTCTGATTGCTTCAGTACCTGCTATTTCTCAGTTGCCAGAAGTGCGTTTCGAAAAAGGCAGCATCTCGGTTGCATCTGTGTTGCAAGCCGAAACCATCAAGTGGAACAAAACTTCACACGACTTTGGTACTGTTAAAGAAGGACCTGCGGCTGAAGTTACTTTCAAATTCACGAACAATACTGGCGCACCTATCGTAATTAAAAGCGCAAACCCAAGCTGCGGTTGCACTACGCCTACCTTTACCAAGACTCCAGTTATGCCTGGCGAAACGGGTGAAGTAAAAGCAAGCTACGGCACTGAAGGTCGTCCTGGCTATTTCCAGAAAACAGTTACTGTGAACTTCGACAACGGTTCTTCTACCGTGTTGACCATCACTGGCACTGTAGCTACTGAGACTCAGCCTGCGAACAAAAACGAACTGAAATAATTTTAAGCCTAAGGTACCAATGAAAAAAATCGTATTGTTGGGTATCAGCGCCCTGACTTTCGGCTTCGCCGCTGCTCAGGCCAATCAAGAGCCCGCTACTCCTGCGCCCGCTGCCCAAACCAGCAAGGCTAAAATTGAATTTGTTGAGAAATCTCACAATTTCGGTAACGTTATTGAAGGTGAAATTGCCCGTTATGAATTTAAATTCACCAACACCGGCACCGAACCTTTGGTACTACAAAATGTACAAGCAAGCTGCGGCTGCACCACGCCTAAGTGGCCCCGTGAGCCTATTGCGCCAGGTGAAACTGCCGTAATTATTGCAGAGTACAACTCTAACGGAAGACCAGGCACGTTCAACAAGCAAATTACCGTAACCAGCAATGGCGGTGATGCTGTTCTGTCTATCTCTGGTGTTGTGGTGCAAGAAGCATCTCAGCCCAAGTCTCCCGTGATTATCAAACAATAACAATCTTAACAATCACATAGAAAAACTGCCCTAGGGCAGTTTTTTTTTGGCCTATAGGTTCCAATTTCAGCCTCGCTGCCTGCAATTCCATTTGTGGCACAATATCTGAAGTATATTTGCATAGATGCATCCCACATCCGCCATAGCGAAACTCAAACGCATTGCCACCGCGGCCTTGCTCATGTACTTGCTCAGCGCAGCGCCTAAAGCCAGCGCACAAACCCAGCAGGAAGGCATTACCGTGCTTGGCACCGACACCATTTATTGCACCGAAACCCTGCTCAAGGGCGATACTGTGATGGCCATTTTCCATGTGGCGAACTATGGCACCCAAGCCTTTAAGATTTTGCAAGTGTATGCGGCCTGCCAGTGCACCGCACCGCAATATGCGCAAGACACCTTCCAACCGGGCAGGGTAGATTCTGTGGTCTTGTTCTTCCACTCCAAAAACATACAAGAGCCCAGCTTTGAAAAATACGCACTGATTCTCACCCCATTGGGTGAAAAGTATCTGTATTTAAAAGGAACGATTTTCACACCTGGACCGGCAGACAAGGTGCGCCAACCCAAGTGCACAATCATACACAACCGCTAATACCCCATACCATGAAAAACCTATTCTTTGCCCTGTTGACTGTAAGTATGCTAAGCACTGCATTTGTAGCGCCCAAGCCCAAAATCAATGATATTGAGTGGAACGAAACCACACATAATTTCGGGGATATACCCTTGGGTCCGGAAGCCAAATTTGACTTTGTGTTTAAAAACAAACGCAAGGATAAGCTCTCGGTAAAAAAGGTAGAGCCGGGTTGCAGTTGCACCATTTCTTCTTTTACGGCAGATCCGGTAAAGAAGAACAAAAAAGGCAGCATCACCGCAACCTACAAGACCGAAGGCCGCCCTGGTTTTTTCAAGAAATACATTCAAGTAACTTTCGAAGACGGCCGCACCCAAGAACTGATTATTACGGGCAATGTAGTCCCCGCCCCTGTGCATTAAGCTGTTCGGAAGAACGCATTTAAATCCCTACGGTCATGAACTGGTTGGTCTCGTCGCGAGTAACACCTCGCGACAAAGACCGAACTAGGGGGAGACGCGAGGCATCGCGTCTCTACGGTTTTGTGCAAACCCTAATCATTCGGGTACCCAGGTTACCGATGAAACAATCTAACTACATTCTATCCAACTTCAATTACGCAATGACCAGATGGCGAACGCAAGCCCTACTCCTCACTCCCAATCGCGAGGTGAACCGCGAGTAATACGGCGAGCACGGCCTCGCTGCAACGCCTCGCGGCTTGCCTCGCCACCCACAACTGTCAACTGTAAATCGCGAGGTTACACTCGCGATGGCGAGCATGCCTCGCCACTGTCAACT
>JBEIRK010000143.1:0-5634 GCA_040376005.1 Flavobacteriales bacterium | reverse complement strand
TTACTATAGTAGGCTTTAACCTCTGCTTCATGATAATCGTAATGGCTTTTAAGTTTCTTCCTCTTTATTTCGTAGGCATCAATATCTAAGGTTATCCGACCTTGTGCGAATCCATCCTCTACCCCATTAACATACAGGTGATCCAAATAATAGGAAGAATTGTAATAATCATATTCGTCCCAATTGCTGTACCGCCCTTCAATTGTCACAGTCGCCACCTTTTCTTGCAGGTAGTTTGTGGAGATACGAATCGGCATTTTATTGGCTGCATCATATCCTCCAATGTTTAAATGCAGTGCACCGCTGAAGGGCCTGAAATTGATATAGATTTTAGGCATTCTCAGTGGCAGCATCGCACTGCTTGAATAGATCTTTATCGATTTTTCAGGATAATATTTATCAAGATACGATCTATAAGACAATACAATTGAATCCGCAATAGAGACCTTGTCTAAAGTCACGGTATCGGCCCATACCATAGCAAATGAATTTTCACCATCGTTTTTGTAATCCAAATTTTGGACGATGACTTGGCTATCGTTGAACTGGCTAATCCCCGCCCTTCCGGTAAGTATCGTTAAAATACTATCATCTTCTGAATTGGTGCCTACAATGTTGATATACTGGTCTTTTAGGTATCCAAAAGACTGATATCTCAATCCAGATTGATTATAGCCCAGGGATTTATATTTTAGAAAATAATTCGGCGCGCTTCCTTGCTGAAGTGCATAGTACCAGATGGTATACTCTTCAATGGAATCGGCATAGCTACGATTGATTTCGGCTGATCCCCGGTTGAGGTAATCAAAATCACCAAGTTTTCTTTTAAAAATAAGCTGTTTAGAGAAATTGCTTACAAAATACTGCTGTAACAGTACTGTTTTGCCTTCCACAATCCACTGCTCCTCGTAAATGGAACCCAATGTTGGATGTTGATTGATGATTTTGTTCTCGTAGGTATACTTATCTTTAATCAGATATAGTGTTTTCTTGCCCGACTTTACAATTTCGTAGGGATGGGTCTTTGGCTTTCGGCTTCGGATTTCAGATTCCTCTATTTCTTTGCGCATGGGCGCAATTCTGAGGGCATTACCAACAAAATAATCGGTTTGCTTCAAATTGTTAAAGGAATCATAGGTTTCTATTTTACCGTAAATGCCCGTGTAATTATTTGAACTGTAGTATTCAAACCCATGTTTTAAATCTGATTCCTGAACGTAATACAAGAGGTCTCTGGGATTGTCAGAAATCACGTCTGCATATAAGCTTGCGCTGTCGGAAATATCTTTTTTGTCCAATTCTTCATTTAGGATAATGATTTTAACCCAGTCCTTATCCCTTTTCCCCATATGCAAGGTATCTCCGCGTTTGCCATGATTCATATATACTCTAAAGGGTTTATCATAGAGGGTATCGTATTGCCAACCATCCAGGGTGTCGTTCACATAATGAAAAGAAGTTCCTTTGCTCCGTCTAAAACCCTCTTTTAAACCATTTTTATACTCTGTGGTTTCTACTTCACCATCATAAAACCTTTGCAATTGTGTACCGGATTTCATGTCTTTATCGTACGGAATAACCAGGCTATCTCTCACCTTTCCATACACACTATAATTATAATAGTGCCAATTGCCTTGTTTCAAACCTTCCCTGTATTGCCCTTTAAGCATTACCAAAGGCAATCCTGATTTCTGAAGTTTATTGGTATAAAAAACCACAGGACCCTCTTTTTTCCCATCCACAATAGACAGGATACAAGCAGGATTGTCGTTCGTTCCCTTGTAATCAGGTGGATACGAGTAGGATTTAGGCATAGCAAAAAGCACTACATACTCACCATCTTCTAACACACCTGGATAAAAGGGTATATCGGTCTTTTCTGAGTTGGAATACTCCATTCTATAAGGAAATACCTTATAGGTTTTTCCATAAATGGAAAGCGTTTCTTGGGCTTTGACAGTTCCAAATGAAAGTGCCAACAGAATTACCAAAATGAGTTTGCTTTTGTATTGCATGCGATAGTTAAACGAAAGAACCTGCAATTTCTTGCATAGAGTTGGTAACATATCCCCGCTTTATGCACCTTGTTGTGCTGCAGAATTGCGTTGCCTATATTTGCCCTATGCGCAAAGAGTCTAAAAAATTTCTAGAGAATTATTTGAATAATGCTTCCCCCACAGGTTTTGAAAGTAGCGGACAGAAAATATGGTTGGATTATCTTAAGCCCTATATCGATGAACACATTGTAGATACTTACGGCACTGCGGTTGGCGTTATTAATCCTGGTAAAGAGTATAAAGTGGTTATAGAAGCCCATGCTGATGAGATTTCATGGTTTGTAAATTATATAACCGAAGACGGCTATATCTATGTAATTAGAAATGGAGGCAGTGATTTTCAAATCGCACCGAGCATGCGGGTGAATATCTACGGTGAAAAAGGCATAGTACAAGGTATCTTTGGATGGCCTGCCATCCATGTGCGTCAGGACAAAAACCCAGAAACTGCGCAAGACACAGTATTCATAGATATTGGGTGCAGCAGCCGCGAAGAAGTAGAGAAAAAAGGCGTTCATGTTGGTTCTGTGGCCGTGTTTCAAGACCAAATGATGTGGCTGAATGAAAAGTTCTTGGTTGGTCGCGCTTTGGATAACCGTATCGGTGGTTTTATGATTGCAGAGGTTACGCGTAAACTCAAAGAAAACAAGAAAGAACTTCCCTTCACCTTGTATATCGTAAACTCTGTACAAGAGGAAATAGGCTTGCGTGGCGCTGAAATGATTAGCAGACGCCTCAATCCCGATGTGGCAATCGTAACAGATGTAACCCATGACACTACATCGCCTTTGTACAATAAAAAGAAGCAGGGCGATTGTCGCTGTGGAAAGGGCGCGGTTTTAACTTGGGGACCTGCTGTACAAAACAACTTATTGCAGCTGCTCCTTAAGACCGCGAAGGACAAGAAAATTTCTTACCAAAGATCCGCGGTGAGCAGAAGCACAGGTACAGACACGGATAGCTTTGCATACAGTGCGCATGGGGTGGCTTCAGCATTAATATCACTTCCATTGAAGTACATGCACACAACAGTGGAAATGGTGCATGAAGACGATATTCAAAGTTGTATTGATTTGATGTACGAATCCTTGTTAAAGATTAAAAACGGACAGGATTTTCGTTATTTCAAGTAAGCTATAATCATTTACGTGGCGTTTAGACTATTTGTATATCCCCTATTATGGCTGATCAGTATATTGCCATTTCGCTTGCTCTATGGTCTATCAAACCTACTTTACTTACTTTTATATAGTATACTTGGCTACAGGGTAAAAGTAGTGCGAGGAAATCTTGAACGGTCTTTTCCAGAAAAGTCCACAAAAGAACGCCGAACTATAGAACGCAAGTTTTACAAACACCTCGCTGACATGATGTTGGAGACAATAAAGGGGATGAGTATTTCGGAATCTGAGTTGAGAAAGCGCATGAAACTTTCAGATCCTTCCCTATTTGAAAAATTGGCAGCTGAGGGCAAAAGTGTTATTGTGGTTATGAGTCATTGCGGCAATTGGGAGTGGGTTTGTCTTGCGGCCGATATTAGTGCACCCCAGCATGCGCAATGCGTGTATAAGACCTTGAGCAGTCCTAACTGGGAGCAGTGGTTTTATGAGGTGCGGAGTCGTTTTGGTACAGAACCCTTTCCAATGGAAAAAACCCTGAGACACATGAGTGCAAACGCACATAAACTTACGGCGACTGCATTTATAGGAGATCAAAACCCGGCCAATGGCAAAAATGCGTATTGGACCACATTCTTAAATCAAGATACCTGCTTCATGCAAGGCAGTGAGAAAATTGCGAAGAAGTTCGGACATGCCGTGATCTATCTACAAGCTGAGAAAGTAGCACGGGGATATTATGTCTGTCATACAAACATGCTGTGCGATACTCCATCCCAAACAAGCGATGGAGAAATCACCGAAATGATTGCACGGGCAACGGAAAAAGATATCATCAGCCAACCTGAAAACTGGCTGTGGAGCCACCGCAGGTGGAAACACAAAAGAGATTAAATCATTCATCGTTTAATTGCTTTTAACGATAATATTATTATTTTTGTGCTCTATTTTAAATACCCAATATACGATGAAGTCAAAAAAAGTTGCTGAGTTTGCTCTAGATTACAAGGTACTCGCGCAAGGTGCAAAGGCTATTGGTCATCCAGCAAGGGTGGCGATTTTAAAGTTCTTATTGGAACACAATGATCAAACGTGCAAGAACATTGTAGCACAATTGCCATTTTCACAAAGTACTGTGAGTCAGCATCTTGCCGAATTAAAGCAGGCCGGCTTCATTGAGGGATTGCCCTACAAAACCAGCATGATTTACAGCGTAAGCGAGGATAATATCAATGCTTTCAAAAAGAACTTTGAGGCGGTTTTCGGCAAGCCTGAAGACAAAAAACAACTGCGTTTGTTCTAATTTAGCCCTCGGTTATACGCTGTTTTAGGATTTCAATCCTACTGCTTAATGAGTTGTAATTCATTTCATTAAGGACTGTTATTTCATCTAATAGTTTTAATAAACCTGGAGTCTTTACGTCTCCCACTTTGCTTTTGAGCATCTCTCCTTTTCCAAAGAGAAGCCAATCACTATTGATATCTTCAAAGGTTTTAAGAATGGAGAACACCAAATCAAGACTCGCCTTGTTTCTTCCACTCTGTAAGTGTGATAAGGAGGCTTGTGATACTCCTATTTTCATAGCAAACTCTTGTTTACTTAACCCTGATCGTTGCTGCAAGTCCAGTATACGTTGATTTATATCCATGACTTTACAAATGTAATAATATCTGTTTACAATTGTAAATTAGGTTACTTTACAAATGTAAAACACAATTGTAAATTAGGATGCATAACTGTCTTTTTGTCAGCAATTCCACTTCATGATTGACCTTTATTGTTTGTTTATATAGATACTATTATATACCTCATAATCAATTGTTTAAATAAAAACTAAAAGTAATTAATGACTCTTTTGTACTTCGGTTTACACCCTAAAAGACAAGGTGAAGAAGTTTCCCAAAAAACAGCATATACAAAAAAACCGGCTGTTACACCGGTTAATTTCTGAATAGCCTATAGCCTATTAAAATTCTTGAATGAGCATCCCTGTGAGCAGCTTGGGTTCTATCCATGTACTTTTGGGTGGCATGGTTTGTCCAGCATCAGCAACTTCTTGAATCTCTTGCATGGTATTTGCAAACAAAACAAAAGCCAAATCGAAAATTCCATCTTGAATTAACTGCTCTAGTTCCTGGGTTGCTACATCACCACGCATGAATCCCAAGCGATTATCGCTTTTACTATCCTCAATAGATAGCAGTGATTTGAAAATATACTGTTCTAGGCGACTTACATCTAAATTTTCGGCGGGAGTATGGTATGCCGCTTCCTCTTTGAATTGCAATTGCAGCCACCCTCCCCTGCTATAGAGACCGAAAGTGCCTTTCGCTGCGGGAATTACTGGGTCTTTGCAGGATTCAACTTCAAATCGTTCTTGCAAGCCAGCGATCATTCCCTGTATTTCTTGTTCTGTATACCCTTTTACCAAGCGGTGAAAAGGCTTAATCCACAAATC
>JBEIRK010000133.1:0-6661 GCA_040376005.1 Flavobacteriales bacterium | reverse complement strand
TTGCCAGAATCCGTAGCTAAAAACCAGAGTTTCCCATTTTTATCTTCAACACCCCAGCTGCATCCCTTTTTCAAGAATATACTGTCTTGCCAAGCATTGCCATCAGAGGTGGTATACACATACCCATTGCGGCAGGTCACCCACAATTTCCCTTTGGAAACAAGCATTTCCTCTGTCCAAGCACCTGTATACAGGCTTGCGCGCTTGTTGCCGTTTTTATCCATGGTTGATACCGTTCCAGAATACAAATCCGTGAGCACTAAATTCCCTGAAAAGTCCGCTAAATATCGGGGTGAGCCCAAATTGGATATTTTTGACTTGAAGGTAAAATCCGCTTTATCTATAGTTACAACAGAACCCGAATTATTCAACACCAACCTAATATCACCATCTACCAGCAGCGCACTTTGAAGCACATCACCGGGATGCTGCCCGTTTACCGCTTTATACACATTCCGATATACCACATTGCTATCCGGCAGGTACAGATCAAAATCCGCATTTCCCCATTGAAAATTGCCCTCACACAGCACCAGAACCTTAGATCCATCTGTCTTGGGCACAGCTGCGGGTGGTTTCTCTTTTTGGCAGGCTGCCAAAAAGCATAAGGAAAGTAAGGAAAGGGTGAGGCGCATGTTATGGCTTTAATAGAACCGTTTTCACAATGCGGCCTTTTGAGGTTTGTACCTCTAGGAAATACAATCCTTCAGGCTTGTTTTCTAGCACAAATTCAGCAGTATTGGCATGTACTCCATTGATCGACATAACGTCAACACCGGCGGCATTTCTCACTTTTACACTGTAAACAATATCAGCAGAAGCCAGAACAAAGTTTCCCGCGCTGGGGTTTGGATAGACGTTTAAGTCCGCGTTTTGTGCCGTTGACACCTTACCCGGAGCTGAAAGCTCGATGTTATCGATAGCGAAAAATGCAGGGGTATTCATTCCCCAGGCGCCATTGTCGGAGCTATACATTTCAAAGCTCACCGAATCAGGGCTATTGGCAAAACTCACCGGCTGCCAGGAGGAAAGAATGTAGTCTTTAGCGTTGTCTTGAAAACGAAAATCCGCCAAATACACATCTTGACTGTCTTTGAGCACACCTTTGCTGAAAGATTTGATACGACAAACAAAGTAATCACTGTCATTGCCCGACTTTCCTCCGAACTTTTTGGCAAAAAAGTCACCCAATTTCATAGAATTATAGGCAGCTGTGGTATTGGTAATCATAAAACCAGAGATGGCATTACTTGCGGCAGTTTGAAGGTGAAAAGAGGTTCCATTTTGTCCAACGGCAAAGCCCTTAGAGTTATTCGCACCTGAAAATGCTTTTACACAATACATATGTCGCGCAAAATCCACAGAGACAGTGGCAGAATCCAACTTTTTACTTAAAGCCCAGCCGCTGGCCCAAAAACCTCCGAAAGAGGTATCCCAGAATGTAGGCATGTATAGGGTAGAACCCTTTTCCACTGGTAAATAAGACGTTTCTCCATTCTTACCATTGAGCACCAAACCACTATCCGCTGGATTCTTTTCAAAAGTGATTTGACCGTAAGTGGAGCTTGCAACTAGAAGCGCTGCTAAGAAGGTGATGATATATGATTTCATGATGTTATTTTATTTAAAATTCGCTTTTAAAGAAGGCCTGCACCGTCATTGCTGGCATGGGTCTTCCTGGGATGATGTAATAGGCTGTTTGGGTAATATTGAGCAGTGCAAGACCATAACTGGCTCTCATCTTTGACAGCTTGAAATGTCTGCTCCAATTGGCATTTAACAAGGCATACCCATTCAGGTAATCGCTATTATCTTGGGTGACATAGCGTTTTCCGCTGAACTGCATGCTTAGGACCATTTCATGGCTGCCGAACATAGCGCCTACTTGCAATTGTCCATTGGCTGATGGAATAAAAAGGCGCTGAAACACTGGACCACCTTCGACAGATTGCAGGCGGCTATCATTCCATTCGCCGTAGGCTGAAACCCAATACAGGGCTTGTTTCAAATGGACTTTAACAGTCATATTTCCCTGCATGCCGCGAACCTGAGAGCTGTTGTAATTTACTGGCAACCAAACTGCGCCTGATGGCATCCACAGAATTGGGGAATTCAGTTTGCGTGCATAGAATGCGTGTTGCCAATGCACCGTGCTGTTGCCGCGCTGGTAATTAAACTCTTGGTTGAATTCAAGTTCTTCACCTTTTTCTGGATTCAGATTTGTTGCTAATTGTCCGTTGGCTGCTCCCCAAAACAAGTCGTTCATTGTGGGCCGACGAAAAGAAGAACGGGCAGCGAGTCCCAGTTTAAAAGCGCCAATAAGTCTTGAAATTTGGCCACTGAATACAGGAATGCGTTCAAACCACTCAAATCGATTGCTGCTAGAGAAGTTCCATTTGCCGAAAGGAACAGAGAAAGACAACATTTGTGCGGGATAGCTGCGCTGCCGTTGCAAGGAATAAGCGGGTGCAAAGGCTTTTATATGCTGCACATCTGCGGCCACAAACCATTTCACGATTGCGATTGCGCCCTGTGCTTCGATTTGCGCATGCTGCGCATTGGCATTGCTCAAAGCGTGCACACGAGAAAGAGGATCATTAAAATCAATGGCATCGCGGGTATAGGCCCATCTTGCGGCATATTGAATGCGTGGGAGCCCCCATTTGCCTTCAACAAGTACCCTGCTATTCTCGTCTTTTTGATCGCCATAACTTTGACCAGAATGCAGTTGCGTACCCAAAAAGCGAGAACTTATATTGTGTTCGGCAATCGCCTTTAAGCGAAATGCTTTGTAATGATAGCCAGACATAAGACGGAGCATTCCTTGCTGAAACTGGGCTTTTTGGTCTTTTTGCATCCCCAAATTCTTTTGTTCGGGTATAAAAAAGCCATAGGCATTTTCACCCGCGGTAAATTGGGCCGTGGCGCGAAAAAATAAACGTTCGTTTGTTCGCGCAACATCGGCATTGAGCCCCATATTTTTCCAATTGCTTCCTGAGATTTCAAGGCTATTGCGGCTGCTATCTGGCAGCTGGTTATTGAGATACAAAGCGCCACCAACATTGCCAGAGCCAAACATGGCACTTGCAGCACCTGTAATTACTGAAACTTCATCTACTCCAGCAATACCCATGGTATTCAAGTCTACCATACCAAGCATAGGATTGGCGATGGGAATCCCATTCCATAAAATGGCTGTTTGTTGGGGTTCCGCGCCACGCATGGAGAGTACAGCCAAACCTGCTGGGCCGTATAGTTTCAAATTCAATCCCGAGGCAGAGAGTGCTTCCGACAAGCTGCGTGCAGAGGGTGCCAATTTCACATTGTAGTGATAGCCTTCTGCGGCTGCAATTTCCCTTCGGTTGACGCGCACACGCACCGTATCGATAGCGGGTAGGCTATCAGCACCGGAATGGCAAAGGGTCAATATGGCGGTTACAGCGTGAAGCATATAGCAGATTGCCGTAACGGAAAAACATGAAAAGGGATAACTCCGATTTCACTGTGCTTTTACTCCGAAAGCAGGCAATGAGTAGCTGGTATTGGCAGGTCTTCTGACTTCCCTTCTTTCCGGTTCGCCTTCCCATCTTATGCAGACAGTGGCCAAAAAAAACCGGCATTGTCCTTTTCAGGACCGGGGTTTACAGCTGCGGGTACAGTCCCGGAATGACACCGGAGTTCCCTTTTCATTTTAACATATAGGTCATACATGTTAAAAACCAAAACCGAAGCAAAAGTAAGTATGGGAGTTTAGAAGCTAGAAATCAGTTTTCAACATCTAATCCCGCAGGGTGAAATTCATCGAATCCGCAGACTGTCAATCGAAACTGCGCTGTAAGGCGCTGAAAACCCTTAATTTTGCCACCGATGCGCACCACCATACTCCTGTCACTCTTCGCATTTACAGGTTATATTTCGGCTCAAGATTCGAGTATCACCTACGATTTAGCGACCTGCATTCGATTGGCTACTCAGAATAGCTTGGATGCCAAGCAAGCTGGGTTAACCACTGAATCCTCTGCACTTGGTTACAAGCAAGCGAAATCAAACCTTCTGCCAGACTTATCGGCGTCAGGTGGGCAATTTTATCAGGCGGGGCGTACCATTGACCGATTCACAAACACCTTCTCACAAACCACCATTTCGAGCAATAACTTTTCCGCGTCCTCCTCTGCAGTATTATTTGCCGGCGGGCAATTGCGCAACAACATCCAAGCCAGCAAGTACACATGGCTTGCAAGTGAATATGACCAACAATTCACCGAACAGAATATCGCCTTAAGTGTGGCCAACCTTTTTCTGCAATTGGCACAGGTGCGTGAGCAAATACTCATGGCTGAAAAAAACCTATCAAACACCCAACTGCAACTAGACCGGGCCCAACGCCAGTTTGATGCAGGTGCTGTAAACGAGGGTGTTGTATTGGGTTTAAAGGCGCAAGCTGCATCGGATCAGTTGGCGGTTCAACAGGCCCGCAACCAAGAAATGGCGAACTTAACCAGTTTAAAACTTGTGATGCGATTGCCGCATGAGCAGCAACTCTTTGTAGTATTACCCAAGATAGCGGGTGCATCCGAGCCCTATCCGCTGAGCATGGATGTATTGTTTGACAGTGCTGTAAATCGCAGGCCCGACGTGCAGGCCGCTGAACTCAGAAAGGCAGCTGCGAAATACCGCGTTAAATCTGCCAAAGGGCAATATTTACCTTCACTTTCTGTAGGCGGCAGCATCAGTACGGTGTATTCCTCCAGTGCGCAGGAGGTAACCGCTGCGAACATAAAAGGTTTCCAACCCATTGGCCGCGTGCAAGGCAGCAACGAAATCGTTGAAGCCCCCTCCATTGATTACACCTTGCAAACCATCAATTTCGCAGACCAAGTAAAAAACAACTTCGGACAATCCCTGGGGTTCAACCTAAACATACCTGTATTCAACAAATTTCAGACTGCAAACAATGTGCGTCAGGCTGAAATCAACGAAGAAATCAGCAGCCTGAATGCTGAAAGAACCGTTCAAAATCTATACAACGAAATCACCACTGCATACAATTCTTACGATGCAGCAAGACTGCGCTATGTATCGGCACAAGAAGCGATGAAAGCGCAAACCCTCAACCTTGAATATGTAACCAAACGCTATGACGCAGGCGCTGCCTCACTAACCGAATTACAATTGGCTCGGGGTGCGGAAGCAACTGCATCCAACACCCGCATTAGCGCACTCTATGAAATGGTCTTCAGAAGATTGGTACTTGACTTTTACGCTGGCGAATCCCTAACACTCTAAAACAACATGAAATCCAGAAAAACCCTATGGATTGTAGGAGCTGCAGTAGCCCTCCTCATAATTCTCACCCTTATTTTCAAAAAAGGAGATAAAATTTCCCGTGTAAATACCGAAATGGTAAGCAAACGCACCATTACGGAAGTGGTAAGTGTGAACGGAAAAATCCAACCTGAATCTGCGGTAAAAATTAGCGCAGACGTGAGTGGAGAAATCATTCAAATGGCAGTTAAAGAAGGAGACAGTGTAGTAGCAGGACAAATGTTGCTGCGTATTAATCCTGATTTATATGAAACCCAAGTAAACCAATTGCAAGCCAACTTGGACAATGGATTGGCTTCCCTAGCGGGACAAGAAGCACAATTGGAGAGTGTTCGGGCGGCATTGCTGCAAGCGGAAAGCAATTACAACCGCATTAAAAAGCTATACGAGCAAAAGGTTTCTAGCGAGCAAGAATATGAGCAAGCGCGTTTGCAATATGAAACAGCGAAAGCCAATCTCAGTGCGAGTCAAAAAAACATACAAGCTGCGAAATATACCGTTCAAAGTTTGAAGGCTAACTTGGCACAAGGCAGCAAGAATTTAGGAAGAACCCAAATCTACGCCCCTGCTTCTGGAATTATCACCAACTTAAACTCAGAACAAGGCGAACGTGTCGTAGGAACTGCGCAAATGGCAGGTACGGAAATCATGCGTATCAGCAATCTCAATTCTATGGAAGTAGAGGTAAATGTGAATGAAAATGACATTGTGCGCATTGAATCTGGAGACAGCGCGGATATTGAAGTCGATGCATGGCCTGACCGCGTATTCAAGGGCATTGTCACTGAAATTGCCAACTCCGCAAAATTTGAAGCCACCGGCTCCATCACAGAACAGGCTACGAATTATGTAGTGAAAGTGCGCATTCTACCTTCGAGTTATGCCGATTTGGGTGCTGGAAGAAAACAACCCTTCAAGCCAGGGATGACCGCCAATGTGGACATAAAAACACAGACCCGTAAAGATGTAATTTGTGTGCCTATCGCCTCTGTTATTACCCGCGACCCTTCTAAAGGAAGCAAAGAAGACGAGGCTAAGGAAACTGCCAAAGACGAGAAATTAAAAACCTGGGTTTTCATTTTCAAAAATGGAGAAGTGAAAGCCGTAGAAGTGAAAACAGGCTTGCAGGATATTGATTATTTTGAAATTACCGAAGGGCTGAAGGGTGGCGAAGAAGTTGTTGCCGGTCCGGTGCGGATTGTAGCCAAAGAGCTCAACGACGGGGACAAAGTCAAGAAGGCGGAGAAGGGCAAAGAAGACAAGAAAGAGGAGAAATAGGTTGAATAACCTTAAATCCGCATCATAATTGCCGCAGCAATCATGCTATTTGTTCTTC
>JBEIRK010000241.1:0-1916 GCA_040376005.1 Flavobacteriales bacterium | reverse complement strand
GGTCTGAAGCCCGACTGTTGAAGACACACCGCAGTGTGCGAACCAATAAATCCTAAGCCTCCTGTAACGAGAATATCCATTAGCCTAATTTTTTCACTTCACCACTGTCAAAAAGATATTTTTCGCCGCTTTCTTCACAAACGGCGATTCCTTGATCGTTGAATTGCAAACGCTGTCCAAACTCACTCATCCAACCCAGTTGGCGGGCGGGATTACCTACAACTAAAGCATATGAAGGTACTGTTTTTGTTACTACGGCACCGGCTCCGATGAATGCGAATTCTCCAATATCGTGGCCGCAAACAATCGTTGCATTTGCGCCAATACTTGCACCGCGGCCCACCTTTGTGGTAAGGTATTGGTCCCTGCGGTTTACTGCGCTTCTAGGATTGATAACATTGGTGAATACACAGCTTGGACCTAGAAATACGTCATCTTCGCAAACAACACCTGTGTAAATACTTACATTGTTTTGAACTTTCACATTGTTGCCTAAAACAACGCCAGGGCTAATGACCACGTTTTGACCAATATTGCATTTTTCGCCTAGTATAGCACCAGGCATGATGTGACTAAAATGCCAAATTTTTGTACCAGAGCCAATCTGACAGCCCTCATCAATTACTGCGGTTTCATGTGCAAACCAGTTGTTGTTTTCCATGGTATTAGGCATTGTGTATCCAATTGGCTTTTTCAGACTGTCCAAACTGCCAAGGTGCACCGTTGTTCTCGAGGTTGGTGAACATAGAATTCAGCTCAGAAGGGGCTGCACTCTTTTCCATAACCAGATATTGACGCATTTGTACGATAATGTCTACAGGGTTAATATTTACAGGACAAGCTTCTGCGCATGCGTTACACGTCGTGCAAGCCCAGAGCTCTTCAGAGGAAATGTAGCTGTGAAGGTCTTTATCATCCGTAGTGCCGGCATCTAGATTTTTACCATATTCTTCGAGTCTGTCGCGGGTGTCCATCATTACCTTGCGTGGGCTCAATAGTTTCCCGGTTGTATTTGCGGGGCACACACTTGTGCAGCGGCCACATTCGGTGCAAGAATAGGCATCCATTAAGTTTTTCCAAGTGAGGTCTTTTACATCTCTGGCTCCAAATCCTGCTGGGGGTTGATAGCCTTCGGGAGGAGCAGCCATCGGGTCCATCATTAATTTTACTTCGGTAGTTACAGCATCGATGTTAGAGAATGCGCCTTTAGGTTTTAGGGGTGTGTACCACACATTTGGGAAGCTCATGATAATGTGCCAATGTTTGCTGTAAGGCACGTAATTCAGGAACACAAGAATACCAACAATATGGAACCACCATGCGCTGCGTTCAAATACCACTAAGCTTGCGTCTGAGAACGAGGAGAAGAAGGGAACTAAAAATTGACTGATCGGGAATGAACCTGCTTTGATATAGTGCGCTGCATCGCGGCTTTGCAAAATTTGGTCGCAGGCGTTCATTTCCAAGAGTGCAGCCATTAGCACGATTTCAGTAACTAAAATTATCGCAGCATCTCTGTTGGCCCAACCTTTGAGTTCGGGGCTTTGAAAGCGGCCAATTTTTAACACATAGCGTCGCACCAAGAATATGACACAGGCTACCAACACACCCAGTGCTAGTATTTCAAAGAAACCGATAGCTATGTTGTAAATAGGCCCAAAGAATGCAAGAACACGGTGTGTTCCAAAAAGTCCATCAATAAGAATTTCTACAACTTCGATATTGATGAGGATGAATCCTGCGTAGACGATGATGTGAAGAATTCCTGGAATGGGCTTCACCACCATTTTGCTTTGGCCCAAGGCCACAAGAAACATTTGTTTCCATCTGGCAGCGGGATTGTCATTCAGCTTTAAATCCTTACCCAACAATATGTTACGGCGTATAAAACCCACACGCTTGGTAAAGAACCAAAT
>JBEIRK010000007.1:0-41644 GCA_040376005.1 Flavobacteriales bacterium | reverse complement strand
CGAATTTGAGTGGCGCCAGGCACACTTACTTTCAAATTGGTTTGTCGTAACGCCCCATAAAATCCTTCTCCACCATCATCATAAATAAAGCCAAAGCACTTTACAGCAGAATCTGTACCTACAGCAGGCATGAGCACTGCATTGCAAATATCATAGGTGCTATCTACTTTTACATACCCTGTTCTGGTAATACTATCGTAGCGATTTTTAAAGCAACTTTTTGCTACCAATTTCACGGTAAAACTGCCATAGGATCCGTACGTATGTGTTGGATTGAATGTAGTGGAAGTATTGCCATCGCCGAAGTACCATTTACTGGAAAGAGAATTGGTACTCAAGTTTGAGAATCTTACAGATTTAACTGTGCTACAAGCTACGGTATCACCAATGAAATCTGCTTTTACATAGCCGCTGTCGTACTTGGCTCCAACACCGCAAACCCACCAAGCATTGGTCACTGCAATCACATGTTTGCTGCAGTTTCCAAACAAATCTGTGGCCGCCAAAATGCTATAGGTACGCGCATCGGCATACTGCGAATTTTTAGTGAGATAGACGGTTAAGTTGCGATAGGCAATTTTAGAAGCATCAATAAGACCCAAGGTATCTATTTTAAAGGCATCTCCTTTTTCATTGGTGCCTTTTATTCCGTCGGTGATGAGGTAAAACCAATAGTTCTGCACGCCGCTATTGTAGTGCACCCCTCCGTTATCACCCGCGCCAAAATACCATTTTGCACCCTTGTAATATCTTGGATTGTTATAGGGATTCGGGTTTGACATATCGCGAATACCCGCACCTGAAGTGGTGAAGTCTTCGCCCATTTTCCAATTGAATTTTCCTGGGCGCGCCCAACGTTCTATACCATTTCCAAATATATCTGAGAAACTCTCATTCAATGCACCACTTTCATAGCTGTAAACAAGCCCTGCTGAGTAGGTGGTAACTGCATGCGCAATCTCGTGTCCGCATACGTCTATAGACGTAAGCGGCTTCCACGAAGTTCCATTTCCATCGCCATAGGTCATGTAAGAGCCATTCCAAAATGCATTCGAATAATTGTTACTATAATGCACATAACTGCGAATTTTTGCTCCATTATTATCAAAGCTATTTCTGCCGAATAAGGTATCAAAAAAATCGTAGGTTTTTTGAGCACCCCAATGGGCATCCGTAGCGATTTCATCTTTATTGGTATTTACATTATTCCAATAATTATCCGCATCCGTAAAATCCACCGCAGCACCATAATTGGTGCCCTTTTGCATGTTGTAGGTTTCAATACCTTTTCCTCGAGAAGCTTCTCTCAAACGGTAATTTCCTGGCGACACGCTGTCGGTCATCATGGTTTTTGTACCTGAGTATGCCGTTGCAGCCTTACCTGGCACATCGGTATGCAAAATCAGATCCTCCGTTGCCAAAACCTGGCCTGTAGATGCACTTATATATACTTTTTTCCCTACTAAGGGTTCGGAAGCAAAAATCTCAAAACAATAACTTAATTGATGCGGATTTAAATAATTCAGCGCTTGTGGCGCATACATCACTTTAGCCGCAGGATAATAACTGGTATCTGCAACGCCGCTAATTTGGCGCAGCACTTCATTTTGGCTTGGCTCTTCCCAATAATACTTCACGGCGGGAACCTCAGCCAAAGCGTACTTCAGCGCCTGTGAATCTTCAATTAGGGCTTTCCCTTGAATCATAAATTCTGGAATAATTTCACCATTGATAGACAGGATACTGCCCATGTAGGTATGGATTATGACTACACCATTTTCAAGCGCAACCCCATTGAAATACTGCTGTGCGCGGTAGTGAATTTGTCCTAATTCGTCTTGTAATTCCGAATAAATCTTCCATTGGCTCGATGCACTTACTCCGGGGAATTTGTGCAGTTCTTGTTGCCATTGCTCAAAAACAGGAAGTGCACGGTCATCATAACGACGCATTCCAGAAAAAGGCTTGTCCGCATTTTTGCCAGTTTGTGCCATTCCTGCGCCTGCCCAAAAGCAGATACACAGCAAACACAAAAAACGGTATTTTCTCCTCATAAAGCAAAAATAGGAGAAAAACCTTAGGAATCCAACCCTTGTATTTGAAGCTATCTCAAAAGTCCATTTGGACAATTTATCATTTCCAGCATTTAAGATTAACTCCTCTGTGTCTTTCGGCAAAACCTTTCGTTGGCCCGCTTTTTCAGGCCACCAGCCTGAAATGCACAAGCCTCCTCAGTTTTCACCAAAATACTTGAAATTGCCTCAAATGCCTATTTTGAGTTAGCTTCTAGCAGTATTCTTCGTAAACCGCTTTGAGGTGGTCGGCTACCATATCTGCGGTGCGGCCTTCAATCATGTGTCTCTCAATCATGTGAACCAATTCACCGTTTTTGAAAAGGGCAATAGCAGGTGATGAAGGAGGGAATGGAACCATGTATTCGCGGGCTTTGTTGGTAGCCTCGGTATCTTGACCTGCAAACACGGTGAGCAAAGCGGTTGGCTTTTTAGCACCATCCAAGCTTTTTAAAATGCCAGGTCTAGCAGCACCAGCGGCACAGCCACACACTGAGTTAACAACTACCAATTGGGTGCCTTCGGTTTGGCCCATTGCGGCAGCTACTTCATCCGCATTGGTAAGTTGGGTAAAACCATTATTGGTTAGTTCAGCCCTCATGGGCGCTACAAGCATTTCTGGATATGGCATATATTCGTTGTGTTAAATTGAGTTACAAAGAAAAAACAAAAGATGTGCCTTTTTGGTTTTGCTGCAAGTTTGTCATACCCTTTTATTTCTTTTCCCATTTTTCACCCGCCACATATACTTGGTCTATATGGTTTTGACCAAAATAATAGGGAATATTGTATAAGGCATTTGCGGTTTCTGTGCAAACAAAGTCGGCTCTTTTGCCTCGGGCAATGCTTCCACACTGCTGCTCCAAACGCAAGGCCCGCGATGCATTCAGTGTAATTGCATTGAAGGCCTCTTCTGGTGTTAGTTTCATTTGCGTGCAGGCCAAGCTCCACACCATCTGCATATTGGCCAAAGGACTGCTCCCTGGATTAAAATCTGAGGCAAGACAAAATGGCAATCCGGCATCAATGATGGCCCTGCCAGGAGCATAGGGGATTCCCAAGAAATAGGAAGTTCCGGGCAATCCAACAGGCATAGTATCGCCGCTTTTGAACGCAGCTATTTCTTCGGGTCCACAATGTTCCAAATGGTCTGCACTCCAAGCTCCTTGGGCAACTGCCACCTGAACACCCCCAGTGTACCCCAACTCATTGGCGTGTATTTTACCGGGCAATCCATGCGCGCGTCCTGCTTCTAAAAGTTGCGCAGTTTCTTCAGTTGTAAAAAATCCGCGGTCACAAAAAACATCGATATGGTCGGCCAAATTTTCCGCCACTACTGCCGGCAACATGGCAGTTATGATATGCTCCACATATGCAGCTCTGTTGCCTTTAAACTCGGGAGGCACTGCATGGGCACCTAAAAATGTAGCCTTGATAGAAATAGGGAATTCCTGTTTTAAACGTGCAATTACCCGCAGCATTTTCAATTCGCTGTCTAGGTCCAATCCATAGCCACTTTTGATTTCGATACAGGTACTGCCGTGGGCAATCAGTGTTTTTACATTTGCGGCAGCTTTGGCATACAAATCTGCCTCAGACATCGTCCGCAATTTTCTTGCAGAATTCAATATCCCGCCTCCAGCAGCTGCTATTTCCTCATATCCTGCGCCTTTTATGCGCATCACAAACTCCTCGGAACGTTCGGTAGCAAACACAGCATGCGTATGGCTGTCTACAAATCCGGGGAGCACTTCACAACCCTGCATATTTACTTTCTCCAAAGCCTCGGGCAAAGGTCCCTGACCAAAATCCTGAATACAGCCCTTATCTACCAATATCCATGCGTCGTCCAACCGGCCTACCCGACCCATTTCCACTCCTGATTTTGAGGAACTGGTTTCCTGTTCTACGCCCCAAAGAGTAGCAATGTTGTAAAAGAGTTTGCTCATTTGGAGCAAAACAAGCAATTTTGAACGGAATGACAGCGATGGAATTGCAGGAATTGTTAAAAAAACCCACAGAAAAGGGAAATGAAGTGTTTGTGGCACCTACAGCAACAGCTATTGGCCATGTTTCTTTAGGCGATGAAGTTTCTGTGTGGTTTGGCGCCGTATTGCGCGGCGATACAGATGCCATCCGAGTAGGCAGCCGCAGCAATATACAAGACAATGCAGTACTGCACGCAGATCCGGGTGACCCTTGCATCATTGGCGAAGACTGTGTCATTGGCCATTCCGCCATTGTGCATGGAGCCCAACTGAGCCATCACGTGCTGGTGGGCATGCACGCTACCGTGCTCAACAAGGCTCAAATTGGCGAATACTCCATTATTGGTGCCAATGCCCTGGTACCCGCGGGTATGGTTATTCCGCCCTACAGCTTGGTGCTCGGAGTGCCTGCCAAAGTAGTAAAACAGTTGGGGCCCGAGGTAGAAGAAAAAATCAATGACAATGTCAAAGAATATGTATTGCGGGCAAAAGCCTATATAAATGCCGGAATTTAAATGACCCTCTCTCAAACCGCTGACATAAAAAAGCGCATTGAAAAAGCGATTCAAAATATTCCCAATTTCCCAAAAAAAGGAATCATTTTTAAAGACCTTACACCACTGCTACAAGATCCAATGCTGTGCGCCGAAGTTGCCGCGCTTGCTGCTGCGCCGTTTAAAGATAAAAATATCGATGCTGTTGTAGGATTAGAAAGCAGGGGGTTTTGGTTTGGCCCTCTTATAGCGCAACAATTAAATGCCGCATTTATTCCCATAAGAAAAGCCGGCAAATTACCTGGTGAAACCTATGGCATTGAATATGATCTTGAATACGGAACTGCCGCAATTGAACTGCAAAAAAATGCATTAACACAGCATCATAACATTATCATTCACGACGATGTATTGGCCACAGGTGGAACCGCTGCTGCTGCATGCAAATTACTAGAAATGGCAGGCAAGCATGCCCTTGGATTTACCTTTATTTTAGAACTCGATTTTTTACAAGGTAGGACCTTACTGCAAGATACGAATTTGCCTATTTTTTCCATAATTAACACATGATTAAAAGCGCCGAATATTGGATTGAATTCCTCGAACTAAAGCCCCATCCTGAAGGGGGTTATTACAAAGAAATATATCGTTCTGTGGATGAGATCCCTGGAAATACACTTGCCTCCTTTTCAGAAAAAAGAAGCATATGTACCTCTATTTATTTCCTATTAGGACCAAATGATCTTTCACATTTTCACCGAATCAAATCGGATGAATTGTGGTTTTTTCATGATGGCGATGCCATACACATACACACCTTGTCAGATGCAGGACACAAGATTCTTGAATTGGGAACCAACGCGGTCCAAGGCGAAAGTTTACAACAGCTTGTACCTGCGGGACATTGGTTTGCTTCACATGTAAAAGAAGGAGGACAATTTGCATTGGTTTCTTGTGTTGTTGCGCCCGGTTTTGACTTTGCTGATTTTGAAATGGCAGAACTCACAAGCTTGCTTGAAGCCTTTCCTGATTATGCTGCCATTGTGCAACGCCTCACCTTGAAAAATTAGGAATCTCAATATACGCATTTTTTCTGACATTTCCAAATAAATGCAGGCTGATACTGTTTTGATTCTAGCAGAACAAATGCCACTTATATCACATTAAATATCAATTATTAATACGTACTTGCAGCTATGAAAAAAACCACTGTGATCTTGTCTATTTTAGGCATGTTGGGCTGTAAAACAGGCTCAGCGCTTAAGACCGTGCCTGTCTTGGACATAAACAAATATGCAGGCACTTGGTATGAAATAGGCAGATTTCCGCACAGTTTCGAAAAATCACTCAATCGGGTTTCCGCGACCTACGAGATTAAAGACAATGGAAAAATCAAGGTGCTGAATGTGGGCTACTCCAAGACAGACAGTACAAAAAAGAAAGAAATCACGGGAACGGCCTGGGTTCCGAATAGCCAAGAGCCAGGAAAGATAAAAGTTCAATTTTTCTGGCCTTTTGCCGGTGATTACTGGGTCATTCACATAGACGAGGCATACACCGAAGCAGTAGTTGGCAGTCCTGGATTGGACTACTTGTGGATATTGAGCCGAAACACCGAAATGGCTGAAACCGACTATCAAAGACTGCTGCAAGTGGCTGCAGATGCCGGTTTTGACACCAAGCGTGTTGAACGGGTAAAACAAAAATAGGGGGCATCCATCACATGGAGTGTGACAAATCTCGTCACAAATTTCGTATACTTGCAACTACAGTATGGCGCGCAAAACCAAATACTTCTTCAATCCCAAAAGCCTTGAATTTGAAAGGGTGCGCGACAATGTGAAGTACATTATTTGGCGCTTCACGGGGCTCACTTCTTTGGTTATCGTGCTCGGCTTGCTCATGGCCTTTGTTTTTTCTCGTCTTTTCGCCTCACCGAGAGAAAAGTATTTGATGAATCAAAACCGCGACTTAAAAAGGCAAATCTCTTCCATCGACCGCGAAGTGCAAGAGTTTGAAAAAGCCATGGCCGAGCTGAAAGAACGCGACCTCAAGATTTACCGAGCCATGTACGAAGCGGATCCTCCAAAACCATTGGACTACCGCGGTCCCGATTATGCCGATCTGTTGAACCTGCCACAAGGAGAACTGATACAACGCATTCGTCAGAAAATAGACCGTTTGGAAATAGATGCCAAAGGGCAAGAAAGCAGCTACATCACCCTTACAAAACTCATCCGCACAAAGGAAGATGTTATCAATTCTATTCCCGCCATACAACCGGTTGCCAACAAAGATTTAAACCGAATGGCCAGCGGTTATGGCTACCGACGTGACCCCTTTTACCATACCGCAACTTTCCACGCGGGCATGGACTTTACCTGTGATATTGGCACGGAAGTATATGCCACTGGTGATGGCGTAGTGATGAAAAGCATGAATGATGGCTGGGGTTATGGCAACCACGTGATTATCAACCACGGATTTGGCTACACCACGCTTTACGGCCACTTGAGCAGAATTGCGGCAAAGACTGGCGCAAGGGTGAAACGCGGGCAAGTAATTGGCTATGTAGGAAGTACCGGTCGCAGCACAGGACCGCACTTGCACTATGAGGTGCGTAAAAACAATAATCCGCTGAACCCTGCCTTCTTTTACCACAGCGACCTTACGGATGAACAATACCAGCGTATGTTAGAAATGAGCAAACGCGAAACCAAACGATTTGACTAATGAATCCAGAAGAAGTACCGAGTACAAAAAAATACTTTAAAATCGGTGAAGTGAGCAAAATGCTCGGTGTTCCGGCCAGTACCCTGCGTTTTTGGGAAAAGGATTTTAAACAAATTCGTCCCATGAAGAATAAAAAAGGGGATCGTATTTATTCACTTAAAGACTTGGATTTATTGCGCGAAATTCAATATCTCACACATGAAAAGGGAATACGCATTTCCAAGGCCACCCGAACTGTCAAGAAAACGGTGCAAGTAGAAGATTCACCAAAAATAGAATTGGCAAAAAAACTGCGCGAACTCAAAACCATGTTGCTGGAATTCAAAAATTCCATTGACTAATATGCATTCATTAACCGCACTGAAGTAAATTATAATGCATGTATATTGTGTTGAATAAAGCCTCAGTATCCTCTCTTAAAATGCGCTTTTATATTGGCCTTTTCTGCCTTGTATTTGGCGCAATAAATAGCGTTTATTCTCAAGCCGGTGGGGATTTTGTAGCCAATGGATCTAACCTCGCCCACACCCAACATAGCCAAGCTTTTTTCACCAATCCTGCTGCAATTATTCAAAAGAAATACAGCATGGGCATGTGGGGAAATCAGCGTCTGATGGGTACAGATATTTTGCATGGTGGCATCAACGCTGCCATGGGTTATAAGACTTCATCTATTGGCATTTCTGCAAACTACGCCGGTACAGGCAATTTTAATCGAAGTCAACTAGAAGGATCTTATGGAATCCGCATGTCATCTAATTTATCTTTAGGCTTTGCGGTAGGTATGGTCTCGTACCAACAAGCCCCAATAGGTTTTAAAAGAAATCACGCCACCGCACGTATCGGATTACACAGCGCCTTCGCGGACAAATGGACTGCATCAGCTGTGCTTTTGAACCCCATGTACCCCATTCAAAACAACTTCGGAATTCCAACAGGTGCGCACATGGCTGTGCGCTACAAAGTGAATAAAAATACAGAAGCCGGATTACAAGCGGCTGTAGTTCCCAATACCAGCGACGTGCTCGGCCTAAATATCGTACATCAAATCTCCAAGAAACTACAGGCGATGGCAACCCTACAAACCGGCTATGAGCCCATTACCTGTGGTATTGCACTGCATACTGAAAAATTAAAAATTAGCTTCGCCGCAGCCTATCATACTTATTTCGGATTTGCACCCAGTTTTGCATTGGTTTGGGAAAAGTAAAATACATATGTATCTGCATTGGCCTATTGTTTACAACACAACTGCAGGCCCAATTGTCTGAAGATGCGCGGGATGTTATTGAGAAATATTTAGAAAATATTGAAACTGACGGGGACTTTACCCAGATCATAGAGGACATAGAGGCCTATTTAGACAAGCCCATTTCTATCAATACGGCAAGTGCAGAAGAGCTCATGAATTTCCCACTCATTAGCCCTTCAGAGGCCGCCTCCATTGTGCAACACAGAATTACATTCGGTTATTTTTTGCGCATTGACGAACTGCAAGTTATAGGCTTACAACCCGAGCATATACGTGCACTATCTTATTTTATTAATACCGCACTCCCCCTCTCGGAAACCCTTCGCGGCTTGGGAAAGCGCATGCAGCATGGCAAACTAGAAATCATTAGCACCAACAAGCACAAGCAACCCTTGGATTTACCCGATTCTATTTTGGGAAATCTATTGCAACAAAGTGTGCGCATTCGGTACACCATGCCTGGGCACTACAGTATGGGGATTACAGCCGAAAAAGATGCCGGAGAACGTTATTGGAACAAAGGTCCCGACTTTTATTCAGCCCATGTATTTATACAGAATATTGGCAAAATACAGGCCTTTGCTGCGGGAGATTTCTTACTGAGTTTTGGACAAGGTTTGGTCATGGGATCGGGCATAGGCACAGGGAAATCTGCCTTGGTAATGAATATTAAACGCAATGCACCGAACCTGAAACCCTACCGTGGTGTGAATGAGTTTTTATACTTGCGCGGGGCTGCAACCACCTTGAAATTTCGCAAAAATGAATTCACCATTGCCGCAGCGCGCAACGGAATAGATGCGCGTATTTCTCAAGACACAAGTTTATTTGCCGATGGCTTTAGCTCTGCAGATTTGGATGGCTATCACAGAAATACTACCGAACTAGAAAACAAAAACAATGCACAGCGCAATCTTGCGGGTATTTGGTATCAACGCAGGTCCAATAACGGATATTTCGGGGGAGGTATTACGCATTTTCAATATAATATACCGCTTCAACAATTCGGAGATTTATACAGAAAATTCTATCCTTTTGGAAATACACAAACCTTTTATCACACATTCCAAGCGCACACCCTAGGCCGCTTCCACCTCTTTAGTGAATGGGCTTACCAAGCGGAAAGCCAGCGAAAAGCGGGAATAGCCGGCGTGCTTGCTTCACTGGGCAAAGGCGCTGAAGCCTCCCTCCTATGGCGTAATTTCGAATCTGGATTTGTAAGTCCGTATAACACGGCTTTTGGAAATACATTTCAAAATGAGCAAGGATTGTATGCCGGAATTAAATTAAAAATTACACCGCGTATTTCCTGGAGTCACTACACTGATTTGTACAAATACCCATGGCTCACTTTTCGCCTGTGGGCGCCGAGCAGAGGTAAGGATATTCTAAATCAAATAGACATTGTTCCGCGTAAAAAAGTGCAATTTTATGTGCGTTTTCGCTACCAGGATAAACCTCTGCCCGCACTGGAAAACACAACCATAAAACGCGTAGAAATGATGCAAGCCTATCAATTGCGCGTGCATGCCAATGCCCCCTTAGAAAAAGGATATCAATTGCAAATGCGCATAGAAAAAAACAGAAGTATTCGGGAAGGCATTACATTGAATGGCAGTATGGCATTTATACAATTGAGCAAAACCATTGGCAAAAGTAAATTCACCTTTAGATATACAGCCTTTGATATTGCGGATTATTACAACCGAATATTTGCCTTTGAAAATCAACTCGCTTATGACTTCGGAACGGTGGCTTTTTACGGAAAAGGAACCGCCGCGTATGTTCTCTACACTCAGAAATTAAACCGCCATTTCAAAGTGGGACTGCGCGCCCACACGCAAAGTTCATTCAATCCTGGCTCTAGAGATCGCATTCAGAAACAGGGCATTTATGTGCAATTGATTTATTCGGATAATTTGTAAGAAAGTACACCCCCTTATTGCTACAATATCTTCGAAAACTCTAATACAATTACACGATAATACCCGAATATCGATTGGCGTTTCAACCTACATTTGCACTATGAAAACCCTGCTCCATCTCATTAAAAGATTCAGAACTACCGCACTGTTGGTGCTCCTGCCCTTCATGCTTAATTCTTGTTTCGAAGTATCCGAAGAATACTATTTTGAAAACGACGGCAGTGGTACTGCCTATTTTACAGTGGATTTAAGCCAGTCTTTAGGCATGCTAAAACTTATTCAAAGCATGGACACGACAGGTGTTTCCATGAAGACAGACAGTCTTTTCGAAAACAAAGAAGTGTTAGAGACCTTATCTAAAATTGACGGAATTTATAACATTAAAAATCTTAGTGATACGAACACGGGCATCATTTCGTATTCCTATAGTTTTATAAATATTGAAGCACTCAATAGAGCATTGGCCGCCAAAGGCAGCAACAATACTTTAGGCATGGGAGGCGGCCGTGAAGGAGGTACAAATATCTTTGTCAAAAAGGGTAAAACCATAACACGCGTCCTTGAGATGGCCCAACCTGAAGATTTGCCAGGTAACCAGATTGAACAAAGCGAGGATGAAGCCATGACAGAGACCTTTCTAGCAGACGCCAATTGGAAAATCACCTACCATTTTAACAGCAAGGTAAAAAAGGTTTCAGGCGCCAATACCATACTTGAGGACGATAAAAAAACGGTAGTGAGCACGGTTAAATTCTTGGATTTAACCAAAGGAAAAAAAAAGATAAATTGTACCATTAAACTGAAATAAAAGTATACATCTGTGACAGCCAAACTCTCTGTAAACATCAACAAATTCGCCACCTTGCGCAATGCGAGAGGGGGTAATAATCCCGATATTTTAAAAGCGGCGGTAGATATTCAACATTGGGGTGCTGAAGGAATTACCGTACATCCCAGACCCGATGAACGCCATATTCGCTATGCCGATGCCCGCGACTTGCGCGCCTTGGTGCATACAGAATATAATATCGAAGGCTATCCTGATGAAAAATTCCTACAACTTATCGAAGAATCGAAGCCCGACCAAGTTACCTTAGTGCCAGACCCTCCGGGAGTTTTAACCAGCAACGCGGGTTGGAATACGATAGACAATCAACTTTTCTTGACGGATGTGGTGGCTCGGCTGAAAGCTATGGGTTGCAGGGTGAGTATTTTCCTCGATCCAAACCCCGCGATGGTTCAAGGCGCAAAAGATTGCGGTGCCGACCGCGTAGAACTCTATACAGAATCCTATGCAACGCAGTTTAACCATAATAAAGAAGCGGCAATAGCGCCTTTTATCCAAACGGCAAATGAAATACACGCCGCAGGCTTGGGTATTAACGCAGGCCATGATTTGGATTTGCACAATCTCCATTTCTTTGCCAGCGCCATTCCCCAGTTGCTAGAAGTATCCATTGGTCATGCCTTGGTTTGCGATGCCATTTATTTGGGACTGCAAAACACTGTACAGATGTACAAAGCACGGTTGCAGCCCACATTTGGAAAATAGACAGCAATAGCTGATTTTTGAGAATTATCGTACTTAATGTGTTTGATTATGAAAAAAGGGATTGCAGCATTTTTGGCATTTTTAATTCTTCAACAAGCCCTAGCGTGGGGATTCTTGGGCCACAAAACCATCAACAATCGCGCGGTTTTTGCGCTGCCTCCAGAGCTTTTTGGTTTTTATAAACTCCACATCGATTATGTCACGGCACACAGTACAGACCCCGATAACCGTCGGTATTTATTTGAAGACGAGGGCTGCAGACATTACCTAGATTGTGACCACTATGAATCTGAATCGCCTTTGGACACCATCCCACACAATTGGTATAAGGCGGTAGAAACGTACACCGAAGATTCTTTAACTGCGCATGGCATTGTGCCTTGGCACACCATACTCATGCTTCGCCGGCTTACAAAAGCTTTTGAAGAAAAAAACCTGGACAAGATTCTCAAATATAGCGCAGATATTGGGCATTATATCGCCGATGCCCATGTGCCCTTGCACGCCTCATCCAATTACAATGGACAACATACAGGCCAACACGGCATACACGCCTTATGGGAAAGCAGACTTCCGCAGTTGTTTTTAGACAGCTTCGATATTCTGCCCGGAACGGTATCTTATATCGACAATCCGCAGGAATACATTTGGAATGCCATGAGCATGAGTTATGCCTGTGTAGACTCAGTATTGCAAATAGAAAAAGCGGTAACCGCACGGCACGAGAATGACAAATATACCTATGAAATGGTAGGCAACACTACGGTGCAAGTGTATAGCAAGGCTTTTTGCGAAGACTACGATGCCAGTATGCAAGATATGGTTTCGCGCCGTATGAAAGCTTCTATTGCTGCTGTGGCTTCATTTTGGTACACCGCTTGGGTGGATGCCGGAATGCCCAATATCACAGAAATCAATGGAACACCAACTCCAGATCCATTGGATGAAAAAGCCGCGAAGGCGCGTGAAAACGGCCCCATTAAAGGCCGCGAAGAGCACGGTAAGGATTAAGCTTGCAAGTATTCCTTTAATTCAGGTTCAAAATACTGTAGAATATTTTTAACCGGCAATGGCAAACCGCCACCCAATGCGCACAAACTTCCAATTTCCATCGTATTCAACAAATCATCGAGCAATTTGCGATCGATTTTGTAGCCTTCTTCAATGGCCTTTTGGAACATCTCCTTCCCGCGGGTGCTACCCAAACGGCAGGGGAAACATTTACCACAGCTCTCGTGCGCCGTAAATTCAAACAAGTGCTCTATGTATTTCACCAACGGATAATCACTCGGTATACACACTACCGAAGCGTGTCCGAGCAAAAATCCAGCCTGCTGAAAACTCTCAAAATCTAAGGAAAGGTCTTTGATTTTCGAAACAGGCACCATGCCACCTAGTGGACCTCCGATATGCATAGCTTTAATATCGTTTGTAAAGCCACCACCCAATTCATTTACTACAAATTCAAGGGGCGTGCCCATATCAGCCTCATAAATTCCAGGCTTATGGAAGTGACCATCCAGTGAAATCAATTTGGTACCTGTGCTGCGCCCCCTTCCGATGCTTGCATATCGCGCACCCCCTTCTCTTAAAATCCAGGGAACGGAAGCTAGGGTTTCCACGTTATTCACCACGGTAGGCTTGTTGAAGAGGCCTGATTGTGCTGGAAATGGCGGACGCACACGCACTTCCGGACGCTGGCCTTCAATAGAGTTGAGCAAGGCAGTCTCTTCACCGCAGATATACGCACCCATGGCGCGGATTACTTTAAATTGAAAATTAAATCCACTGCCAAGGATATTCTCACCGAGTAGGCCTTTGGCATACAATTCACGGATACAATCCTCAATAACATCAATACTCTCAGGGTATTCACCGCGGATATACACCACACCCCAAGAAGCTCCAATCATATATCCTGTAAGCATCATACCCAAAAGCAGAGCATGAGGACGTTCTTCCATCAAAAAGCGGTCGGAATACGCACCTGGATCGCCTTCATCCGCATTGCAAACCACAAATTTTACGTTACTTGGAGTGTTTCTGCAGGTTTCGAGCTTTATTCCCATAGGGAAACCCGCGCCGCCGCGTCCACGGATTCCAGATTTTTTCACCTCCTCCAACAACTGCTCAGGCGCTTGCTGAAGCGCATTGCGCCACAGCGTATAAAATGCATCTACGTCTCCCGTAGGTTCCATGAGAACGGGAGTGCCATGTGATCCTGTATTGTATTTGTCTAGTGGACGACGGTTGCCCTTTTTAATCTCATCGATTCGTTCGATATCCGAGCCGCTATAGTTATAGCCATTGGCATGAAAGGCTTTGTTTTCGTGACAGCGTCCCAGGCAGTACATACTGCCAATCTCAGATGCTTCGTAATGCTCGCCCAGCTTGGCTTTCAGCGCCTCTTGGGTTCCAGCGGTCATGCAGGCAGAACCGTCGCATACATACACTTTTTTACCTTGATTCTCAGGGCGGGTAAAATCATAGAAACTCGCGGCACCATATGTATTCGCTTTTCCGATAAGGAAAGCATCTGCCAATTTTTCCAACTCTTCAACCGAAGGAGTTCCTGTTTTGCGGGCCAGGATTCCAATTTCTTCAAACAGATTTTGTTCGAGGCCTTTTCTACCGGAGAGTTCGCTGAGGTTCTTGCTCATGTGTCGTCAAATTTAGGAATTAATAGCCATATGGGAAAGCCAAAGAACGGGCAAAGCACAGGCCCTGTCCAAAAAATCAATCACCAATAACGTTACACTTACTCCCCTACGATGGGATGACCCATGCTGTCTTGGAATTCAAGACGGGTAACAAAGAAAGAAGACTCTGCTTTGAGCTTTAACCATTTTTTGTGGCGGAGGTACCATTTCATGCGCAAACTTGGAAAACCTTGGCGGATATACGAAATCACCATAGGATGGGCGCGCAGAGTCAGCTGTTTATGGTTCATATTCTCCCACAAATAGACCACATTGTTTTCCAATCTTTCGAGCAGCTGCACACTGTTTTCAATGCGTCCACTGCCATTGCAACTTGGGCAAATTTCGGTGGTAGATATTTCCACCTGAGGGCGCACCCTTTCGCGGGTCATTTGCACGAGACCAAACTTACTCATGGGGAGAATGGTATGTCTGGCTTTATCATTTTTCATCGCATCGCGCAGGGCCTTAAATAGCTCATTGCGGTGCTTGGGGTCTTTCATGTCGATAAAATCGACCACAATAATGCCACCCATGTCACGCAGGCGCACCTGACGTGCAATCTCATCTACAGCTTCCATATTCACTTTCAACACATTCTCATCCCTGTTTTGAGGATCAAAAGAAGTGTTGCCAGAATTTACATCTATTACGTGCATGGCCTCGGTATGTTCAATAACCAAGTATGCACCTGCACTAAACGGAACACTGCGTCCGAAAGAAGATTTTATTTGTTTAGAAATGCCGTAATGCTCAAAAATGGGCAACTTCCCATTGTGCAAACGGAGGATTCTATCGCCCTGCTGGGAAATGCGCTGCAAATAGGGACGAATCTCATTATAAATCTCTTGGTCGTTTACTGCAACAAGGGTAAATGAATCGTTCAGGATATCGCGAAGCAGGGTTTGAAGGCGGTTGCCTTCGCCTAGCACCAAGGATGCAGGTTGGGCATCTTTAAGTTGGGCCAACAATTGGTCCCACTTGTTCAGCAAATTTCTGAGATCTGCATCCAGGTCGGCGATATCAATACCTTCTGCAACGGTGCGCACAATAACCCCAAAATTCTGGGGTTTGATACTGGCAGCCAGATCGCGAAGGCGCTTTTTCTCATCGGGATTCCCGATTTTACGACTGAGAGAAATTTGGTTGGAGAAAGGCACCAACACGAAATATCTGCCAGCGAGGCTGATATCGCAGGTGACTTTAGGCCCTTTGTTGGCGATAGGTTCTTTAAGAACCTGCACCAACACTTTTTCACCCGATTTGAATGCTTGTGTAATCTTTCCGGTTTTGACCGTATGCTGTTCTAGTTGGAAACGTTCGATGTCAAAACCACCGCGCTTGCCTTCCTGCACCAGTTTGGTGAACTTACGGAGGCTGTTTACATTTGGACCCAGGTCGAAATAAGTAAGAAAACCATCCTTCTCCGCGCCGATATCTACGAACGCAGCATTGAGGGCCGGAGAAATTTTCTTAATTTTTCCGAGGTAAAAATCACCCACTTGGAAAGAGGAATCAACAGATTCTCTGTGGAATTGGGTGAGTTTCTTCCCGGTTAATAATGCAATCTCAATCCCCGACGAACTTCTATTGATAATTAATTCGTTGGTCAAAACGGGGTGTGCTCAGGATTACTTTTTCTTGTGTCTGTTCTTGCGCAGACGCTTTTTGCGTTTGTGTGTCGCAATCTTATGACGTTTTCTTTTCTTTCCGCTTGGCATATCGCTTTAAGGTTTTATTGCTTGTTGTTTTTGAGCCTTCTTGGCCAATTCCAAATAGGTTTTGGCGTTTAAAGAGTCACCCATGTACCCGTAGATCTCACTTGTTTGAAAGAGCCAATCAGGATTTTGGGGCTGCAAAGATATTAATTTTTCGCATTTTGCGATGGCTTTTTTCCACTGACTGCTTTTTCTTAGCAGATTAAGGTGGATGAAATGGGTCTCGATATTATTGGAATCTATTGCCAGCGTAGGGCGCAAGACCGATAAAAATTTCATTGGCTCATTTTCATATTCACTCAAATAGGTAATCCATGCGTTGCGCAGAGGCACGTTTGCAGAATCCATAGCCAGCCCTTTGTCGATAAAGGTCTTTCCACGTTGGAATAGATAATTACTCACCATGGGGATATCATGATACTGGGCGCCGCCAAATACCAAATTTCTCGCTGCAGCAGTGAGGTTGTCCCGGGTTGGGTTTTTCTCGGCCAAATCCGCTTCAGCCATAATGGCTAGCGGCTCTATTCCTGCTTCCATCGCCCATTGTATCACCGCTTGAAGGGAATCCTCCGCTGCATTTTTGGCATCTAAGGCCAAAATACGGCCAATGTGCACCGGTGGTTTGATGTCTTCAAATAACACAGATAAAAATGCATCACGGGAAACAGGTCCCATAGCAGGCTTATTCATGGCCTGAGGCGCCGGGCCTAAGGCAGACAGAGAAGATTTCCAACGGTTTGCCACCATGGCAACGCCAAGCAGCAGGGCTGCCGACAATACAATGACTACGTGGTTTTTTTGCTTATCCACGGTACAAAGTTACAACAGGCGACACCAATTGGGTAATTATTTACCCTTTAAACGTGCGCTGAGGTCTTTGCTATCTTTTACTTGTCCTGCAAATTCTTTCGCGGGCTTGAATCGGGCAACATAATGAGCCGGAACCACCAAGCTGGTGTTTCTCTTAATGTTACGGGCGACTTTGGTTTCCCTCTTCTTTAGCTCAAATGTGCCAAAACCACGCAAGTAAATGTTGTTACCACTCACCATTGAGTTTTTAACAACTACAAAGAAGTTGTCCAAAGTGTCTGCTATCGCAGCCTTTTCAAGTCCGGTGCGAACCGCAATCTCGTTTACGATCTCGGATTTGGTCATAAATTTCCTGCTAATTACAAGAATTTATTTGGTTTTTTGCAATGTGGATTACAAAGGTTTCTTCGATGAACTCATGGAATATTACCAAAAACAGGGTAGAAATTTACCCTGGAGAGACAGTTCCAACCCTTATGAAATATGGGTTTCTGAGATTATTCTGCAACAGACCAGAGTGAATCAGGGCCTGCAATATTTTATGACATTTCTCAGATATTTCCCAACGGTAAAATCCCTTGCTGAAGCCCCTCGAGACCAAGTTTTGAAAGTTTGGGAAGGACTAGGTTATTACTCACGGGCCATCAATATGCACCATGCCGCCCAGCGCATTATGGCACATCATAATGGCGTATTTCCAAACACCTATGATGACATTCTCGCACTTAAAGGCATAGGTGACTATACTGCAGCTGCCATTTCCTCTATCGCATTTGGACTGCCCCATGCCGCCATCGACGGCAATGTCAAAAGGGTCTTTTCAAGAATTTTCAAGTACCAAGAGCCTATTGATACTGCGGCTGCCTTTGCCACCATTAAACATGAACTGAATGCTGCCATACAGCATTACCCCCCATCGATGTTTAACCAAGCCATGATGGAACTCGGCGCCATGGTGTGCACGCCTAAAAACCCCAACTGCGCGCAGTGCCCTATGAAAGTAAAATGCGGTGCTTTCGCAGCCAAGGTGCAAGATCAATTGCCCGTTAAAATCCCCAAACGCAAGGCTGTGGAAGAGATTCGCCATTACTTTCACATAGAATGGGACCAAAAAGTGTTGCTGCTGCAGCGCGATGATAGCTCTATTTGGAAAGGCCTATGGGAGTTTCCTAACTGTATTTCCAATAGCGCCGATTTCAATGATGGAAGCATTGATAACCTAGGAATTAGCATACAAAATATGCGACTAGCTACCCATACAGAATTGGTACACAAACTCACCCACAAAACAATTTTTGCGCATTTTTGGTATATTTCAGGAATGCCCTCTATTATTGTGAATCAAAACTTGGAGGTGAAAGAGGTGTCGATTTCTTCGCTAGATTCACTCGCGCTGCACAGGCTTATGAGAAAATATCTTCAAATTCAAGAACATAAACAGCTTAACGAAACTAAAGATAGAACATGATTAACAAAGTGATTTTACTGGGACGTTTGGGTAAGGACCCCCAGGTAAGACAACTAGAAAATGGACGTGTAGTTTGCAATGTAACACTTGCGACCAATGATTACTACATCGATAAAGATGGCAACCGCAAAGAGAATACGGAGTGGCATAATCTTGAAATTTGGGATAACCAAGCCCGCACTGCAGAAAAGTATTTGCATAAAGGCAGCATTATCTATGTAGAAGGTAAAATTCGCACGGATAAATACACGGATCAGGATGGAATTGAAAAGCAAATTCGTAAAATTCGAGTACTCGCCTTGCAGATGATGGGCGGTATGAATAAGCCTGAAGGCGAAGGCACGCAGCGCGGATTCAGCCCTACCAGCAATCAACCGGTTTTTGAAAACAGAAATGAGCCTTCTCAGGACCATGGGGTGCCTGACCCTGACGACGATCTACCATTCTAACATATATTCGCGCTATGGATGATTCTGGCCCCGTCACAAGCAGCCTTTTGGCAATCGTTTTTCAGCCTTTAGAAGCCGCTGAATACACCCAGCTCGCTGGCTTGGTTGTGGGTATGATTGTTTGTTTGATTCTATCTGCAGTATGCAGCTCTGGAGAAAATGCTTTTTTCTCACATAAAGATTCGGATATAGAAGACATGCGCCCCGGTAAAACGCCCTATGAACGCACTGTCCTGTACTTGCTGTCTTACCCTAAACATTTGTTGGCCACGATTTTGGTGGTCAATAGCCTCATGGCTGTGTGCTTTGTATTGCTATCCGCCGCCTTCACAGAAATCATTGTAGACCTACACCAAGAACCCCTCTTGCAGTTTTTTGTAGATGCAATTGTGGTAACTATGGTATTGCTGGTATTTGGTGAGGTTGTGCCCAAAGTATACGCTACAGGTCATTACCGCAAAGTGGCGCTTTGGTTGGCCTTTCCCCTGCGCTTCTTCATGTTTCTCTGCTGGCCTATAACCAATGTATTGGTTATTACTACCGGTTTTCTTGAAAAACGCATTCGCCAAAAACCACCCGAACTCACTCCAGAAGAGCTCAATAGGGCGATTGACATCACAGCTGATGCCGACGATGCCGCCCAAGAAAAGGCCATTCTCAAGGGGATTGTAAATATTGCCCAAATCCAAGTAAGTCAAATCATGAAGCCTCGCATGGATGTTGTGGCCTTGGATGAGAATTGGGATTTTGAGGAAGTAAAACGCGTTTTGCGCCAGCAGCGTTTCTCCCGCATGCCCGTGTATGCTGGCACCTTGGACCAAATCTCAGGTGTGCTGAACATGAAAGACCTTATGGATTGCTTGGGTGAGGAAGCAAGTTTCAATTGGAAACAACGCATGCGCCCTGCATTCTTTGTCCCTGAAAACAAGAAAATCGATGACCTGCTTCACGAGTTCCGCAAAAACCGGAATCACTTGGCCGTAGTGGTTGATGAATTTGGCGGCACGCAGGGCATTGTAACCCTAGAAGATGTGCTGGAAGAGGTATTTGGAGATATGCAAGACGAATTTGATGAGGAATTGCAGCAATACAGCCGCTTAGATGATAGCACTTGGCTGTTTGAAGGGAAAACACCATTGGTGGATTTTCTGAGGATTTGCCATCTGCCCATTCAGTACTTTGATACACTGAATTACGATACGGATACATTGGCAGGCATAGTTACGGAAATTGCAGGCAGAATTCCTGTGGTAGGCGATGAAATAAAATTCAATGCATTAACGTTCATCATAGATGCTGCCGATTTGCGTCGTGTGAAACGCATTAAGGTTTCGATAGACTTGCCGAAAGACAGTCTTGAACAATAGGGTAACATGCCCAAATTGAAATTATAGAATCACTATGCCATCGCAGAACACGCGCCCAATTCTAGCATACAAAAAAACAAATATGACCCATCGGTTTTACTCTGATAACAAATCGTTCATTCATTATTTCCTCATTGTTGTGGCCATAGCCATTGCGGCTTGCGGCGGAGGCGAAAATTATGTACCCAAGCCCAAAGGATTTCCTCGAATGGAGTTCCCTGCAAAGAAATATACTACTGCGGCTCAACCGGGTATTCCGTATCAATTTGAGATACCTGATTACTGCGTTTTGAAGCAAGATACAGGCAGCGAAGGACAGATAAGAACAGGTTGGAACAACTTGGTCTTTACGCCATTCAATGCTACCCTGCACCTCACCTATTACAAATTTAACGGTTGGGCTTTTTATGATTCGTTGGTACAAGATACCCGCAAGTTGGTGAACAAACACTTGCAGAAGGCCGACGATATTTTGGAAGAACCTGTCTCTTCCGAAAATGGAAAAGCCAAAGGATTGGTATTTCGAATCGAAGGCAACACGGCCACCAACTATAATTTTTATTTGACGGATAGCAGCAGCAATTTTGTACGTGGGGCCTTGTACTTCAATTCAAAAACCGAACAGGACAGCATTGCTCCCATCTACCAATTTATGAAATCAGACATTGAACACCTCATTCGCACCTTTAATTGGAAATAATGGAACGCTTTTGGATAGTACCTATTGACATGCGTAAATTGATTATTTTGCCCTTGGTGTTCATTGCCGCCCTAAGTTGCAATGCACAAAGTAAAAATGCCAAAGCTCAAAAGTGTTTTGACCAAGCATTTAGCCATTACAACATGGGCGATGACGATGCTGCACTAAAATCTCTTTCCTGTGCGTTGAAAAAAGACCCTCTTTTTTCAGATGCTTGGTCTTTGCAGGCGCTGATATACGAACAACGAAAAGATACTGCCAATGCTGTAAAATCCTTGCGCAAAGCATTGTCATCAGATCCCTTGCAGCAATACAGTTATTATTCGCTTGCTGAATATTTGTTTAAGCTAAACCGCTATGAAGAGGCCATCGCCACCTTGGAGCAATTTGACAAAGTGCCAGACGCCGCCGGTTTTATTGCTAAAAAACACGGGGTAAAAGAAAGTACAAAGTTGGCGGCAGCAAAATTGAAAGAAAGCTGTAAAATGGTAATTGAGGATTCTAAAAATTTAGAAGCCTTGAACATCCGCAATATGGGACCGAATGTAAATACAACAGATTGGGAATACTGGCCTGGAATGACCATAGATGGCAGTGTATTTATTTTCACACGCATGCTCAATGAGCAAGAGGATTTCTACATCTGCAAAAGGAACGATAGCGGTTGGGACAAGGCGGTTCCCTTGCCGGGAAGTATAAATACTCCGGATAATGAGGGCACAACCTCGGTAGTCGCGGATGGCAGGTTTATTTTTTACACCGTATGTAACCAAGACGGCTATGGCAGTTGCGATATTTATTACAGTGCCTTTAATCCAAGAAACAACGCCTGGAGCCGTCGCATGAACCTCGGTAATGTTATCAATGGCACCCACTGGGATGCACAACCCTCCATCAGTGCAGATGGCAGAACCTTGATATTCGCCAGCAGCAGGCCTGGCGGTTATGGTGGCAAAGACCTGTGGTTGAGCCGTTTCTCCAATGGTTTGTGGTCTGAACCTGAAAACTTAGGCGCAACTATCAATTCCGTTTTTGACGAAGAAGCACCCTATTTGCACTACGACGGGAAAACCTTGTATTTCTCGAGCAATGGACATCCCGGTTATGGCAGTTCGGATTTGTTTCTCAGCCGCAAGGAAACCCAAAATGGCGTTGCAGTATGGACAAAACCTATGAACATGGGCAGTGGCATTAACTCTTCTGAAGATGAATTGGGACTGTATGTCGACCGCAAAGGAGCACAGGCCTATTTTGTAAGTACACGAGAAGGTGGATACGGTGGCCCAGATATTTACACCTTTGACATGACGAAAAACAAACAGCCTGCAGCGGTGAGCTTTGTGCGCGGTTTGGTGTATGATGCTGACACAAAGAAAGAAATCTATGGTCGTATCGAAATCCTTGACCTCAATACCTATGAGGTACTGCTTTCCGACTCCTCGCCTTACTTCTTTACTACCCTTACTCCTGGCGGAAACTACGCCATGAATGTATATCGCAAAGGCTATTTATTCTACTCTGAAAACTTCCAACCCACAGCCAGCAATGTGGATTCACCTTTTCAAATAGCGGCCTATTTAAAACCGCTAAAAAGCGACCAAACAATCGTACTCAAAAACATTTTCTTTGACGTAGATAAATTCGATTTGAAAAAGGAAAGTTATGCGGAACTTGCGGTGGTCGTTGAACTGCTCGCGAAAAACCCAGGCATAACCATTGAGATTAGCGGCCATACCGACAATTCGGGAAGTGCAGACTACAATAAGCAGCTGAGTGAAAATCGTGCTAAGTCGGTGAAGCAGTATTTGGTAAGTAAAGGAGCAGGAACCGAAAGAATTTCTGTTAAAGGTTTAGGGGCTACCCAGCCTATTGACAGTAATGATACTGAAAGCGGCAGAGCCAACAACCGCCGCATAGAAATGAAAATAGTAGGCACTGGAAAGTAGAGGATTATACAATCCGCGCTTCAAAGCCAGAGCTTACAGGAGTTAAACCAATATAAAACAGTGAATTATGGCAGAAAACTTAAGTCCCAAAGACGAAAATCGCATTAAACGCGCATTTCAAAACAAAAATTGGCCAGAACTGGCCAGCACCATGAGTTGGAGCATCTTCAAGGTCATGGCAGAATTTGTAGACGGTTATCAGTCCCTTGCCCGCATTGGACCCTGCGTATCCATTTTTGGCTCCGCGCGAACCAAGCCCGGACACCCGCATTATATCTTAGCAGAAGACATTGCTTTCAAACTGGGAAAAGCGGGTCTTGGCATTATCACAGGCGGAGGACCTGGCATCATGGAAGCTGCGAACAAAGGCGCACGTGAATCGGGCTCAGCCTCTGTAGGATTGAATATCAACCTGCCTTTTGAGCAGGAGCCCAATAGATTTCAACACCGCGCCCAAATGCTGCACTTTGACTACTTCTTTGTGCGCAAGGTAATGTTTATGAAATACGCGCAAGGCTTTGTGGTGCTTCCCGGTGGTTTTGGTACACTGGATGAGTTGTTTGAAGCCCTAACCCTAGTGCAGACTGATAAACGGGCAAAATTCCCCATTGTTCTTGTAGACAAGAAATTCTGGGAACCCCTTATGGGTTGGATTCATAACTCACTCTTGGAAAGTGAAGCGTACATCAGTGAGGAAGACTTAAACCTATTCAGTTTGGTCGACTCAGCAGACGAAGCAGTGGATGTTATTCTAGAATTCTACACAAAGTATAGCATGAAGCCCAATTTCTAATTGGATTTCATACTCGCATTATGACGCTGCGCTAACCATTTTTCCGAGGAAATACAATAATTTTACGAATTGTATGCAACCCTGTAGGGGTTAAATACGTCATGTATACCAGAAGATGCGTTTTTCGCTAGCCATCATATCCCTGTTTTTGTTTTTTTCGGGTGCCTCCGCACAATGCACCATACAAGCGAAAAGACAAGCCTGCGTGAATGATTTGGTGAATTTTACATTGTCCTTGAGTTCAGGCAGCGCCACCTCCTACAGCTGGGACTTCGGTAGCTATGGCAGCAGCAGCAATACGAATCCATTGGTTAAGTTCACTGCTCAAGGTTCGGTAATCGTCAGCTGCACTGCGAACCTCTCGGGTGGCGGCACCTGCATCGACACGCACACGCTATTTATCTTGCCTAGCCCACGGGCAAAAGTAGCACTGACTTCCAATTCCCAATTTTGTTTGGCAAAAAATCAGATTTGCTTGAATGATTCTATTCTACCCGGATTGCGTGGAATAAAAAGTGTAACCCTATTGTGGGGTGATGGTAATTTGGGAAAGTTCAATCAGCCACTACAAGCCCCTTGGTGCCATAAATACTACGATACTGGTAACTATAAATTGGACATGGAAGTATCAGACAGCGCGGGTTGTAAAGATAAATTTTCCTTGAATATTCACATCAGTCCTTCAGTGAATATTACAAGTAAATTAACAGACTCTGTATTCTGCGATTCCGTAAAACTCTGCTTAAGCAATACGGTTTCAGGAGGCAATAAAATCACTACGCAGTGGCTAAATATGCCATCGGGAACCAATGCTGGGCTTAACTTAAACTGGTGTAAAACCATGGCAACCGGTGACAAATTGTCACTAAGACTGATTGCAAAAAATGAATTTGCCTGCGCTGACACATTAGATTTGGATTACAAGGCCAACAATGCTTTTTTTAAGGTACAAAAAATAGATTCCATTGTCTGTTTAAATGAGATGAAAAGTGGTGCATTGGTTTTTAAATCCACCGAAGAGTTGCAATGGTATTTGAACGGAAATGCAGAGTATATCGACAAGCAATATGTGACATTCGGCGCGAGGATTGGTATGAATTATATCAAAGCCACCCGACTCGGTGGTTGCAAAGGCACTTATTTCGACAGCTTCGAAGTTCGCGGTGTAAGAGCCATAGGCAGGATTTACAATGAAAACCGCAGACGGGTTCAGGATACTGTTTTTTTAGTAGACTATACCAAAGCGCCTAAAGGAAAAACCATTTATCGACTCTGGGATTTCGGAGATAAATCGGCGCCACAATGCACCACCTGGACCGAAAGAAAAATTAATATTGGTAAAAATTGCAATTATTCACGCGACAGTATTGCGCGGCATTATTACCATGATTCGGACTGCTATGCGCCTCGGTTAATTATCTCTGATCCCCAATCAGACTGCTACGATGACACCTTAATGGGTGTCTATCGCCGCGATGCCTGTCCGAAACTATTTCTGCCAGATATTGTTTGCCTTGGCGATTTGGTAGCCTTTAATATTCCTGGGAATATGAATCGCAAGGTGCGCAGTAAGGCCTATTTCAAAACGGATACAGGGCGCATATCAGACTCTGTATGGCTGGTCAATGGATTTGGGGTATATAAATATAAAACCATTGGATATAAGAGCCCTATTTTAAGACGATACTATTATGAGGACACGGTTTGGACAGAAAAAAAGGGCCAAATTGTTGTAAAATTTATTCGACAACCTGAAGGCTGGATTTCGGATACTTTTTTAAATAAAATTAAAGTTGTTCCTCGGGCAAAAGCCGATTTTAAACTCACCAAAATTAGCCCGTGCAATCCCTATAAAGTAAAATTAGATTTCAAGGATAGCACTTGGTATTATCCAAAACAACTGGTTATTGAATGGGGAGATACTGTTGAAGTAATTAAGGATATTAAAGACACGGTTTTGCAGCTTAAATCCTTTGTCCATACTTACAAAGGCGCAGGGAGGTATACCATAAGAGTAACGATGCTCAATACCAATAATTGCAATAATGAGTTTAAAGAAATCATTGCGTTTTCACATATCGCGGACTTTAGAACAAAAATTCGTTGTGTAGAAGACGCAGTATGTTTCCAAGATTCTGTTCGGGATATACAAACCCAAACACAATGGACTAACAACAATGGTTTAGGCAAATTGTATTGGGAATTTAGCGATGGGAAAAAAGACAGTGGATTTAATATCTGTCATAAATTCCCCAAGGAAGGCACTTGGGTTGTAACCATGCGTTCGGTCAGCGCTGCGGGCTGCGCATCTACAAATAAAGATACCTTTATTCTGGCAAAACCCCTGGCAAGAATAAAATTCCAACCCACGATTTATTGCAGTGAAATACGACAATATTTTGATTCCTCAGACATGAGTCGGAGTGGAACAGCACAAATCATAAACCAATGGCGTTGGAATTTCGGGGATGGTTCCAACCCCGTTTTTGTCAAAAATCCTGCCCATATTTTCCCTGGGGGAGGTATCTATAAAACCCAATTAAAAGTCACCACGAACTGGGGCTGTATTGACAGTGTTACCAAGACTTTTACCGTTCTTGGGCCTGTGCCTAAGGCTAAAATTGTGAGTGATTCTAGCGGGTGCGCACCTCTGCGTGTTGTATTTGGGAATTTGAGCCAAAAGACCAAGAATTTTATTTGGGAATTTGGTGACCCTAAAAACACCATTTACTCAACCGATAGAGATACCAATACACAGTTTACCTATACCCAAGCGGGAGAATATTATATTCAAATGACTGGGGGCGATAGCTTTTACAACCCCACCACGGGCAGCAAGTATTATTGCTCTGTTAAATATCCTGCACCTGGCCAACCCGCGCTGAGGGTGAAGGTTTTTGAAGCTGCAGCAGCCACATTTGAAGCGCCGCAATTGCTTTGCGAGGGAGATACCATATGGTTCAAAAATACCTCTGCAAATAAAAATATTCCTTATTTCTGGCGTTTGGGTTCAGATACACAAACCCGCAAACACGATTCCTTTTTCCTCATCGGAAAACAGGGTAAAATGCGGATATCCTTGCTGCCCAAACCTTCTGGTTTATCAAGCAGCAGCTGTTTAGATTCTGCTGAAAAAAATATAGAAGTGGTGGAATTAATTCCCAGTTTTGAATTGGACTGTAAGCAGAGCAATGGTGCTGAAATCTATTTGAAAAACACCAGCGGATATGATGTACCGGGTTATGAATGGACACTTTTAGAATTGCCAGATTCCAATGAACAATTTTTATCAGGGACAACCCATTTGCGTTACGACTTTAAAAATGACACGGGATTAAAATGGATTTGCCTGGGTGTAAATGGGGGCAAAAGTTGCGGTGGGAAAGGCTGTCAACCTGTGATTATACAGTCTACCGTATTCATGGCCAACGTATTCACTCCGGGAGTAAATGACGGATTTAATGATTACTTCAAAGTACCCATTTACGGCTACTCAAATTTCAATATTCGCATATTTAACCGCTGGGGCGAACGTATTTTTGAATCGGAAAACCCAAAAGACGAATGGAATGGCCGTGTGTTTAACACAGGACCTGAAGTTCCGGATGGCAATTACTTTTATCAAATAACCTACAAGCCAGAATGTGCTGACAACGTGCGTGAAATTGAAGGCAGTATTACCTTAATTAGAAAAAATTAATATTCTAGTTTTAGTGGTTACTAAAAGTCAATAAAATAGACTTTTAATCAAACTGAGTGCGGGTACTGCGTGCTTCCCAGGTTTGAATATCCGCTTCAATTTGGCTCATTTTTTCACGAAAACCATCCACGGCCATTTGGCCAAGGGGCAAATGCAACGGCGGATTCTCATTGCGGCTCAAATCGAAGAGTAAGTCAGCGGCTTTAAACGGATCGCCATCTTGGGTGCCGCTGTAGGTATGTATGGTGCGAATTCTAGCTCCTGCAGTATGATCATACTCATGCATCACTTTTTTACTGCGTATGCTGCTGCGACCACCCCATTCCGTGCGGAAAGGTCCGGGTTCAACCATAGTAACGTGTATACCAAAGGGTGCTACTTCTTTTGCCATGGCTTGGCTAAAACCTTCCAAAGCAAACTTACTTGCATTATAAATACCAAGGCCTTCAGTGCCGCGAAATCCTGCTACGGAGCTCACTTGCATAATATAACCACTGCCCTGTTTGCGCATGGCTGGAAGCACCAATTGACATAAGCGCAAGGGCGCAATAAAGTTGGTTTGCATTTGCATGTCTATTTCTTCCATATCCACCTCTTCAATTGCACCGAAAAAGCCAAAACCTGCATTATTCACCAGGACATCGATGTTGCCTTGAGCATCCAAAATCTGCTGCACCCCAGCAGCAGCAGCTTCATGATGATTTACATCCATAAGAACACCATGGGTTCTGCCAGGCACCAAGGCTTCAAAATCTGCCATTTGCTCGGGCTTACGCAAGGTGCCATACACAATATCCCCCTTTTCCGCTGCAACTTGAGCCAGCGCCCTACCAATACCAACAGATACTCCAGTAATCAACCATACTTTTTGCATGACACAAAGGTAGTTTTAATTGCAAACATGATGATACACGGCAACGGCTTGTTTGGAAGATTCACTTTAAAAATTGAATTCCACGCAATACAAGGGTTGATAATTCTATCAAGAATATAAGCTTTATTGACAGGATTGAACTCCTTATACATCGCTACCGCCCACTCATACAATACCTATTACACCTTGCATAGATTATGCTAATTTTGTATATTTGCATTATCCTTGTTTAGATGAAAACACAACACCCACGCTATATCTTACTTATCTTGTTTGCAAGCTTTGGCATAGCCAAGGCACAAACTGACCTGGATGGACTCATGATGTCCAAAAGGAACTTATGCGGCGGATTCTTGTATGGTCATAGCCAATGGAAAAACTATTGGGAAGGCACTTTTTACCGAGACAATGCCAATTTGGGAACTGTGAGTTCACAGAGTGTGACCGCGATGGCCAACTATGGTATTACTAACAAATGGAATATACTGGCGATGGCGCCTTGGGTAAAAAACCAAGCCAGCGCGGGTACTTTAATAGGTCAACAAGGCATTCAAGATTTGAGCTTGGTCTTGAAGAATGAATTCTGGGGACATCAATTTGGGAATGTGAATGTAACTACCCTAGGGTTGGTTGGAGGAAGTATTCCGCTGCGCAATTATGTAGCAGATTATTTGCCGCTTGCCATTGGTATGCGCAGCAAGACGGTTTTTGGCAGACTGATGGCAGACGCACAAATCGGACATTGGTATGCCACTGCTTCGGGCACCTACATGGCGCGCAGTATGGTTACGATAGATAGAAATTCCTATTACACAACAGAATTGATTCAGAGCAATCAAGTGAGTATGCCCAATGTGTGGATGTACAATGTGCGCTTGGGCTGGCGCAAGGGTGCGGATTTCGTAGCAGAAATGGTACTCGACCGCATGAATACCTTAGGTGGTTTTGACATGCGTAAGAATGACATGCCCTTTTTGAGCAATAATATGGAAGCCACCCGGATTGGTGTGAATTTTAAAGTGCCCGTTCCTAAAACCAATGGCATGAGTATTATGGCTTCTGCCATGCAAACGATTGGGGGACGCAATATGGGCAAAAGCACCGCCATCATGGCCGGTGTGGTATATCAAGCCGCATTTTTAAGTAAGGAGGCTGCGAAATGAGAAAAATAGTTTTTGTAGGACTCATAGCCGCAGTTTTGATTGCAGGCATGCAGTCATGTAAACGTGAAATCACCAAGGTAAACCTTACCTATCCTGCCCTTAATCCGGCACAGGCTGATACCAATGCAGGTAGCTGGAAGCCGATTCTATTGAGCTCAGCAACTGAATTTCCAGTAACTGCTCCCATTGCTGTTACAAGCGCAGATTACAAATTGGAATTGCTCGAGATTAAGAGCTGGCAGTCTGACTTATCAGAAGAGGAAAAAGAGCAAATCGCATATTGGAGTGCCGGTGCGGTGCTTCGTTGGAATGAAATCTTACGCGAATTGGTTGCCAAGTACAATTTGCCCCCTTACCAGGACGCCAATGGCAATTATCCTGTTCCCAGTGCAGCGAATCCCCTAGCTTACCCCTACTTCCCATTTGCAAACCCACCTTATGCAGCGCGTGCTTATGCCTACGTTTCTGCTGCGCAATACGACGCATTGGTGGCCGCCTACCACTATAAAAATGTATACAAACGCCCGACACCACATACCACAGACCCAAGCATACAAGAGTTAATTCCTGTGGTTGAAGGATATTGCTATCCTAGTGAGGACGCGGTTGTATCTGGCGCTGCCGCTGCCATGCTTACCTTGTTGTTCCCCGGTGAACAAGATTACATCCAACAGCAATTGGACGCCTGCAAGAACTACCGCATTATGGCAGGTGCCAATACGCGAAGCGACATGAATGCAGGTGAGGCATTGGGCCGCGCTGTTGCTACCAAATTTATAAACAGAGCACGCAATGACCGGGCCGGTAAAGCCATTGGTACCGCTGCAGATTATGCAAAATTCAAGGCTAATGCCATCGCCCGGGGCGATACTCCTTGGGAAAGCTTAGAAACCCCTGCCAGACCGGGCATGTTGCCCTTGTTTGGCAAAGTACTTGGCTTCTTACTCGATACTACTGAAGTGGTAAACGGCAGACCTCCAGCGCCTCCCTTGACTTCTTCTGAGACCTTTAGGAAAGAGATTGATGAGGTGTTGTATTACAGCGAAAACCCCACCCGTGAACGCATGCGCATTGTGCATTTTTGGGCGGATGGTGCGGGTACCTCTACCCCTCCAGGCCATTGGAATGCAATTGCCTGCAATGATTTCGTAAAAGAACGCTACAGCGAAGTGCGCTGGGCGCGCAATTTGGCATTGTTAAACATGGCCATGTTTGATGCAGCGATTTGCTGCTGGGATGCGAAATACTATTACTTCAATCCGCGTCCAAGTCAAGTGAATCCCAAAATTAAAACACTCACTGGGGTGCCAAATTTCCCCGCATATACCAGCGGACATAGTACCTTTAGCGGATCTGCTGCCACCATTTTGGGGCATATTCTACCGAGCCGCGCTGCAGACTACATGAGCATGGCTGATGAGGCAAGCAAGAGTCGTCTTTATGGAGCCATACACTACCGCAGCGACATTGAGGTGGGTATGACCATGGGTAAAGCCATTGGCTCAAAAGCCATAGGCAGAGCCCAAACCGACGGCGCAGAATAAGTTCTCTAGCGCAAAAGGCGCTGTAAAGAGACATAGTGAACTATCTTTGTCTCATGAATTTATTGTTGCATTACCTCCACAGACCCAGCGAAACTGAAAGTGTTTATGGCGCTTATAGCTTTACAAATCCAGAAGGATTAAAGCCAGGACCCGTGCATCATGAAATTGAAAAACTCCTTATTGGCGCTGAATTTTTTGTCCCAAATAGACTAGGTGTACCTGCACTCGATGGCACTACTGCTGCAACAGAAGCAGATTCAGATTACCATGAATATGAGGGAATCGAAGAAACCGAAGATGAAGCACAGGATAGCCGCAGCATGCGAGAATTCCTTGACGAACTCAAGAAATACAAAAAAGAGAATCCGGGCGAATTTTGGTAATAAGATATTTATTGTATCCCTGTTTTTAAGGCAAACCGCGCCAATTCATAACTGTGGTTGATGCCTAATTTCTTATAAATATTCTTGCGGTGGGTGGTAACCGTGTAGTGGCTAATATTGAGTAATTCTGCGATTTCTTTAGGCCTTTTTCCTTTTACCAGTTCACGAACAATATCTTTTTCACGTTCAGAAATGGTTCCCGTGGCGCATTGCGTAGCTTCATCATTTTCCTTCTCCAACAACACATCTAAAATTTGACCGCAGTAGTATTGTTCCCCTTGGGCACAGCTTACAATGGCCTCGGTAATTTCCGTTTCGTCGCAGTCTTTGAGCAAATAATTATGAATGCCAATTCCAATAACCGAGTTGATTTCTTCCAGCGTTTTCTCATGCGAAATCACCAAAATATGAACTTCTGGAAAACGGTTTTTTATTTCCTCGATAAAGCCAATGGAAAAACAATCGTCGCAGCAATGGTCTACAATAAGCACATCAGGGTGATGGGTATCCAAGGCCTCAATGAGAATCTCATCATTCTCAGCTTCGGTGATAAACTGAAACTGGGGATTTTCGGCAATCATGGCCTTAAGCCCTTTTCTCACGATAAAGGCGGTGTCGGCGATGACTACAGATATAGGCCTGTTGCGAGACATGGATTTATTTAGACAGATTCTAAATTGCAAAGGTACAATAGGAACTTCGAAATTCAATACCCCAATTGTGGTATTCTCAGGATGCTGTATTCCCAATCCCCACGAGACATTTCTCCTCTTATTTAGATTCATTCTAAAATACCCCTTTTAGGGTATTGACCCAGGATTGGTATAGAAGTAGTTTTGCATTCGAAAACGAGAAAATCAATATCCATGATGCGTAACACCATTCTTCTACTCAGTGTTTGCGGCCTGCTGGTATTTAGCAGCTGCAAAGACAAAGAAAATAAGCCCAAATACAGCATTCCACAAACCTATAATTTCACGAACGCCAACCTAAGCACATCGAGCATCAGACTCAGCATGTTGGCAGAAATGACAGCCTATATACGCACCACCCATTCCAACACCGATGCGCCCATTCTCAATGCAGAGAAATTGATGAACATGTATGAAAACATCAACAACATGTTTGGCGACAGCGTATTGAATAACAGCGGCATTCAATTGAAAGACAAAACCAGCAATGCTTTTGGATTCCGCAGCAGACTCGAACAGAGTTTTAATGATGCCATCATTGCGAGCAACAATGCAGCGGTAAAGCCCACAGAAACTACTGCCTACAGCGGATATGCTGGCAAACTGATCTCTGGAACCCGATATATCTTGGTAGATAGCGCGGGGATTGAATACAAGGAAGTATTGGAAAAAGGCATCATGGGTGCGCTTTTCTACGCAGAGGCTACCCGGATTTTGAATACCATCAATAGCTACGACAACCAAAACAATGTAAACGGTGCTTCTGCCCAAGAGCATGCGTGGGACGAAGCTTTTGGATACTTTGGAGTACCCGTAGACTTCCCAACCAACCAAACTGGATTGCGCAATTGGGGTTCGTATTGCAATACGGTGAGCAAAGCCTTAGGCGGAAGCACGACCCTTAACAGTGCCATTATGAATGCGTGGATTGCGGGTCGTGCTGCGATCAGCAACCAAGACGACGCCACCCGCGATGCGCAAAAAGCCATTATCCTAAAAAGCTGGGAGAAAGTATGTGCCGCCCGATTCATTTCCTATGTGAAAGGCGCAAAAGCCAACATTGCTGCACCTGCCACCTACCACCACAACTTATCAGAAGCGATTGGCTTCATCGATGCATTCAGATACAATAACAACAAAAGCATTAGTGATGCGGATTTGGATTTGCTCAAGAATTACTTCAATACCGGCAACAGCATTAACCTGTATAAAGTGAACACAACCAACTTGGATAATGCCATTAATAAAATGGCCTACATCTTCAATCTCGACGCGAGCTTACTATAAACATGTTGCGCTTCATTCAACACTGCCGCTTTTTGCTCATACTCGCCGCACTGGGCTTGGTGACTTCCTGCGATAAGAATAAGCCTAAAGACCCTGCAGATACCTTTGATAAAAAAGCGCTGCTCAGCCAAATTGGTGGGCAGTTGGCATATTCTGCATATACCAAATTCGCAACAGCAACAGATAGCCTCTCAAGCCTGTTTCAGGAATTCAAAACCAACAAAACCTCAAATAACCTATCCGCCCTACAAACACAATTTGTGCGCTGCTATGTTTTATTTCAGGAGGTATCTGTGTTTGAACTGGGTCCGGCAGAAACTCAGTTATTCCGAGCCAATGCCAATACATTTCCCTGCGATACTGCGCAAATCATCAGCAAAATACAAAGCGGAGATTTTCAAATAAACACCGCTGCTGATATTGATGCGAAGGGATTTCCAGCCCTGGATTTTCTGTTCTTCGACATCCACAATTCAAATGCATTTGTTTTACAGCGCTATACCAAACATGCACAGGCGGCAAACTATGTGCAATATGCCGAGGTGCTCATAAACGAATTACAACTGAAATCCAACATCATTGCACAAGCCTGGGCACCCAATGGGATCAACTACCTGGCCTCATTCATCTCCAATACCAGCAGCAGCGCAGGCGGCTCTATTGGCATGCTTGTCAATCAACTGTGCTTGGATCTAGAACTTCTCAAAAATGCGAGCATTGCCATACCCGCTGGCAAGCGATCTTTGGGTGTTTTGTTTCCAGAAAAAACAGAAGGCTACTACAGCAAACTTTCGCTACAATTGGCGAAAACAAGATTGCATGCACTACAGCAACTTTACACAGGCACGGGCATGAACGGCAATGGCATAGGATTCAATGATTACCTAAACCACCTGAATGCCAAATACGGAAATAGCACTTTGGATGAGGCCATTCGCAACAAATTCAAGGATGCCAAATCTGCATTAGAGGATATTCCCGAAACCCTTGCAGAAAGCGTTTCAACACAAAGCGCCAAAGTAGACAAGGCCTATGCAGAATTACAGCAACTCGTAGTACTGCTCAAAGTGGATATGACCTCCCTACTCGGAGTGCAAATTACTTACCAAGACAACGACGGTGACTGAAAACAGCGCCATACCTGAGTCCACAAAAACCCTAAAAGGGCGCTTATACACATGGATATTTGACCAAGTCTCCATTGCTCCATTGGTGGTATTTCGCATCGTTTTTGGGCTCATGATGTTTGCCGGGACCTTGCGTTTTGCGCTAAACGGATGGATTGAATCTCTCTACAATACTCCCAAATTTCACTTTACCTATTATGGCTTTGACTGGGTAAAAGTGCCTGGAGCAATGGGCATGTATTTCCTCTTTTTTATTATGGGTATTTCCGCATTAGGCATTGCCTTGGGATACAAATACCGGTGGAGTGCAGTGCTCTTTTTTCTCACATTTACCTACATAGAACTCATAGATAAAAGCACCTATTTAAACCATTATTATTTCGTAAGTATTGTGGCTGCACTGCTTATTTTCTCACCTGCAGGGCGGTATTTTTCTATAGATATTTGGCAAAAACCCGAGCATACCATTACGCAAATACCGCGATACTTTATAGGAATTATTCAACTCCAATTAGGCATCGTATATTTTTTTGCAGGCCTTGCGAAGCTCAATCACGACTGGCTTTTTGAAGCTATGCCATTGCGCATTTGGCTTCAGCCCCACAGCGAAATGCCCATCATAGGTTATTTCATGGATAAGACTTGGGTGGCCTATGTTTTTAGCTGGTTTGGCGCCCTGTACGACCTCAGTATTCCCTTTTTATTATTGAATAAAAAGACCAGAGGCATTGCCTACATTTTCGTTATTACATTCCATGTGCTTACCTATGTATTATTTCAAATTGGATTGTTTCCATTTATTATGATACTCTGTACCTTGATATTCTTCTCAGAACAATTCCATAAAAAGGTTTTATACACGATTGCCAATATATTTAAATTCCCTAAAACCCTATCTCAACCCAGCCTGCGGCATTGGACGACAAACACCTTGAAAAACCGGGTATTTCTGGGTGCTCTACTTCTCCATTTTACGGTTCAGCTTTTATTCCCATTTCGGTATTTGCTCTATCCTGGGCAGCTTTTCTGGACCGAAGAGGGTTTTAGATTTAGTTGGCGGGTAATGCTTATGGAAAAAGCGGGCAAAGCATTTTTTTATGTAACGGACGAAAACACCAAGGCCAAAGCAGAGGTCATTCCTTCTGATTATTTAACTGCAAACCAGGAAAAAATGATGGCAACCCAGCCCGATATGATCTTGCAATTTGCGCATTTTATAAAAAGAGAATACGAACAAAAGGGAATTCAACATGTAAAAGTTACCGTAGATAGTTATGTGAGTTTAAATGGCGGCGGAAGCAGGCGCTTCATAGACAGCAGTATAGACTTAGGCCGTGAGCACGACTCATGGCAGCATAAACGGTGGATTCTCCCCTATTCTCAGCAATGAAAAAGTGCATAGCCATAGCAATCTGTTTGATGTGCTGCGCGCCATTTGCGCAAGCGCAGGACAGTTTGCGTTGGTTTCAAGACAGCATGCGTGGCAAAGCACTGGGACCTGCGGAAATAGAGCTCAAAAAGGACAATGATTTTGGCATTACGCGTCTCAAGCAAGTGGAGGGCACATCTATTTATGCAGGTAAAAAATCGGAGGTAATAGTTCTCAACGATGTGCAAGCGAACATTGCCACCAACAACAGCCGTCAGGTATATGCTAAAGTGGCGGGCCTTAATGTTTGGGAAAGTGACGGTGCGGGCATACAGTTGGGAATTGGGGGGCGCGGACTCAATCCAAACCGCGTATCCAACTTTAACACCCGACAAAATGGATATGACATTAGTGCGGATGCCTTAGGCTATCCGGAAAGCTATTATACACCGCCCACGGAGGCCTTGGAACGCATAGAAATCGTTCGTGGCGCTGCCTCTTTGCAATACGGCACCCAGTTTGGTGGATTTGTAAACTTCAGATTCAAGCAAGGGCCTATGCACAAAAAGCTAGAATTAACGGCAAGACAAACCATGGGATCTTATGGCTTTTACAATGCCTTTACTTCCATAGGCGGGACTGTAAAAAAGGTAAATTACTACGCCTTCTATCAATACAAAACAGGAAAAGGTTGGCGTCCCAATGCGGGATTCAATGTGCATACCGCCTTTACTGGAGTTGCCATACCCTTGAGCAAAAGAGGCAGATTAAAAGTCGAATACACCTATATGGATTATTTGGCCCAGCAGCCAGGCGGGCTCACAGACCGTCAATTTGATATAGATCCACGCCAATCCAACCGCAGTAGAAATTGGTTTCAAGTGTGTTGGAACCTGTTTGCCACCGACTTGAGTATTGATATCGGTGAGGACAGTAAATTCAATTGGCGTACTTTCGGTCTGGTTGCCTCCCGCGATGCCTTGGGTAATTTGGGCAGAATTGACAGGGCAGACTCAGATAAAGAACGCGATTATTTGCAAGACCAATTCAAGAATTTTGGCACGGAAATTCGCTATCTAAATCCGTATTCACTCAACGAAAAAACAACTGCCACATTTCTTGTGGGTATGCGCTATTACCGAGGGCACACTTATAGAAAACAGGGACTCGGAAATGCGGCAAGTACGCCCGACTTCTATTTTTTAAATCTGGATAATTTAGAACATTCAAATTATACTTTTCCTTCGCAAAACCTAGCCTTTTTTATTGAAAATATATTTCGTTTTGGGAAAAAATTCCACATCACACCCGGCCTGCGTTACGAGTACATTGATACACGATCAAAAGGCTATTATAATGAGGAATATCATGATTTGGCAGGCAATCTGTTGTTTCAAAAAAGAACCACCGACAATCGGGAAAACCAGCGTGATTTCTTCCTGGCTGGCATTGGTGCAGGTTATAAGGTTAGCGATGGGTTGGAATTGTATTCCAATATTTCTCAAAATTATCGTTCTATCAATTTCAACGATATGCGGGTGGTAAATCCCAATTTCAGGGTCAATCCCAACCTTAAAGATGAAACGGGCTATTCTGCAGACATTGGATTTAGGGGAAATAAGAACAAGTGGTTAAATTTTGATTTAAGTTTATTCTACTTAAAATACCGCGACCGCATTGGTTCTGTGCAAAAATCAGACACTGTAACCTACCAAATTTACCGCTACAGAACCAACATATCCGATTCTAGAAACCTAGGCATGGAGTGCTTTGGCGAGGTAAATCTATACCCTATTTTGGGCGGTAAAACCCCTGGATATGCTGTAAATATTTTTGTCAATTATGCCTACATAAATGCCACCTATTCTCAAAGTTTAGAAGCAGCGGTTAAAGAGGGCAACAAAGTAGAATATGTCCCTGCACAAATCATTCGTACGGGAATTTCAGGCAGTTTCAAAAAATTCAGAGGAAGCATACAATATTCCTACACCGCAGCACAATTTACCGATGCCACCAACGCTACTTTTACCAGTTCGGCCGTAGACGGGCTTATACCCTCTTATTCAATTGTAGATTTCAACCTGCAATACAATTACGGCAGGTATTCACTCAGTGGCAACATCAATAACTTACTCAACCACCGGTATTTCACCCGCCGCGCCGACGGCTACCCCGGCCCTGGCATCATCCCAGCCGAACCAAGAGGGTGTTTTGTGACCCTGCAAGTGATACTTTGATGTGGGGTTGCTTTAGTTGATAAGAACGACTTTAGGGAAGTATCATTATTTTAAAATATACCATTTACTTTTGTAATAGATACCGTATTCATGCAAACATGAAAATTCAAATAACACATTGTGATTTTTTAATAATGGGTATTTTTCAAAGAAAGAGAATTCTGATTTCCATCCTGGTACTGCTTATTTCAGGATTAAAACCTGCCTATTCCCAAGATCTACAATGGACCTTTTTTGACACCTTAAACAAGAGCATCCCCTATAATTTCATTACAAAAATTGCGGAAGCGCCCAATGGCTCTGTTTGGGCAGCCTATGGCCATAATTCCATTTCTAAATACGAGAATTCCAAGTGGACAACGTATACCTGTCCTGTAAATGGCCCTTGGGGAGAGGGGAATGCCAATATTAGAGATATCGCCTTTACCAAGGAAGACAACTTGGTCTTGGCGGGAACTCCAGGTTGGCTTCTGTTTTTTAATACCAGATCACACACGTGGGACTGGAAGGCGAGTCCAGGTAATATCCAATTTGTAAAGGTGCTGTGCAACGCACAGAACATTTGCCTTTTGGGCTCAATGAATGGCGTGTATGAATATGAAAAAGGGAAGTTTACCCGCTTAGAAGGTGACTCTTCGGATGTGATGAGCATGACCCTGTATAACAATGAAGCATGGGTAGGATTTCGCGGTGGGCTCTATCATTATAAATGCAACAGCAAAGGCAGATACTACTTCGATGAGGTATTTTCTGACCTGGCCCTGTATGAAACAGCATTTGAAGGTCCTAAGAAATTCTGGGCAACCTCTTACAGTACGCTTTACTTGCATCACTTTAACCGATTTGGCAACAGTGTGTACGACAGCCTTCCAAACTCCATTTATTACGATTACAACGGCGCGTATCGCTATGTGGCGCACAACGTAACATTAGACAGCCTAAAGCAACCCATAGTCTCTACCCAATTTGGCGCCCATGTGGCTTGGTTGCAAGACGAAACCTGGCAGCCTTATACGGTGCCCATTTGGATGCGTGACAAGGTGGAATTTGATGGAGTAAGCTCGTTGCTTATGCGCAGCGATGGCAGTCTTTGGATAGGCACTTGGTATCATGGTATTGCCATTTTAAGCGGTCCCAACAGTCCGTATCCAAAAATCAAGGTCACGCCAAAACCCATTAAACAAACACAACAACAACCCATACAGCAGTTTAGAGATATAAAAATACTGCCTGAAGATTAACCTAATGGGGAAATAGATGCGCGCATACAGAGGTTTTGGATGGTGCGCGCAAGTTGTATATTCGCAACATGAGAATATTATTGGCTTTTTGCATATGCGCAGCGATGGCATGCAACACACCCCAAAAAATAGAACAAAAAAGCGATGATGTAGCGCAAACTGACACTGCTGCAGCAAAAGAGAGCACAAGCCCCGCAGCTGAGTGGGAAAATCACGGAGGATACCGCATTCGCAGAAATGCAAAATTCCAACAATACATAGAAAACAAAACAGGGACGCGCTTTTTTGATGCAAGTGATGGAAATGCAGCACCTGGCACCACGCGCATTCAGTTGTGCAAGGATGGGAAATGCACCATCTATTCGAACGTGACCACAAACTCAGGCAAAGGTCCGTTAAAAGAAATTAGCGATGAGGGCGAATACACCGTCTATGACGACGGCGCCGACAATCTATACCTCCGCCTGCTCATGCAAAAAAGTGGCGAAGGCTTTGTGCAGTTGCTCTTCGTTGGCAATAGAATGAAGTTGTTAGGCCCTGGTGGAACAGAAGTATTTGAGATGGCAGAAGGCTGTGGCAAATAAACTTTCAAATACACCCCTTTTCTCAACCCAAACGCATTACTTTGTGCTATGACTGCGGAGACTACGGAATTAGCAGAATTCAAAGCCACGCCTGAATTGGCAGAAAAACTCAACCAATATGGCATACGCAAAGCCTTCTCTGCAGGGGCCGTGGTATTGGACGAACACGCACATATAAGCTCCATTCCTATTGTTACCCGTGGCAGCATTCGCGTTATGCGCACCGAGCCCGACGGACGTGAGTTGTTGCTCTATTACATCAAGGCAGGTGAAAGCTGCATCATGTCATTTCTTGGTGGCCTGCATAATGAAACCAGTAAAATCCGCGCTGTGGTAGAAGAGGATGCAGAAATTCTATTTCTTCCCATGGATAAAGTGAGTTACTTTATCAAAGAATACCCGCAGTGGTTGGAGTATATTTTCAAGCTCTACCATAAAAGATTTGAAGAATTGCTCGAGATTGTGAATGCGGTAGCCTTCAAAAAGGTGGATGAACGCTTACTCGCCCTTTTGCATAAAAAAGCAGAACTTACTGGAAATAAAACCTTTTCAATTACCCATGAGCAATTGGCCAATGAACTGGGAACCGCACGTGTAGTGGTTTCTAGGCTGTTGCGTCAACTGGAAGAAGAAGGCGTTTTAGAAACCGGGAGAAATAAAATTTCGCTATTGTAACTTAGGTATCCATCTATTCATAAAATCACCTGCAATTTTGCGTATTCAATAAAACACAACCATGGAAATTGCAGGATATTTAGCTTCAATACTCATTGGCGTAGCCTTAGGCCTTATCGGCGGAGGCGGTAGTATCTTAACTGTACCTGTTTTGGTATATCTTTTCCAAATAAACATGGTATTGGCCACTGCCTATTCCTTGTTTATCGTGGGACTAACCAGCGCTGTTGGCTCTGTAAGTTATTTCAAAAAAGGATTGGTAGATGTTAAAACGGCACTCATATTTGGTGCACCATCCATAGCTGCAGTATTTGCTACGCGCAAATGGATTTTACCTGCAATTCCTACCGAGGTTTTTGAACTTGGTGGACATATAATAACCAAAAGTACCTTGATGATGTTGCTGTTCGCGATCCTCATGGTTGCTGCGTCTTACAGTATGATTAAAAAGGGTAAGCCAAGCGCAGATGCTTCGGAAGGGACTACTCGTGTATACAATTATCCTGTAATATTGATGGAGGGCGCAGTGGTAGGCCTTCTCACTGGTCTCGTTGGAGCTGGTGGTGGCTTTCTCATTATACCGGCATTGGTAGTGCTGAGTAAGCTCCCTATGAAACAGGCCGTGGGCACTTCATTGGTCATCATTGCTGCAAAAAGTCTTATTGGTTTTTTTGGGGAAAGTCCAGAAACTCAAATTGACTATATATTCCTATTAAAAATATCTGCATTTGCCATTTCAGGTATTTTTATTGGCACCACGCTAAGCAAAAAAGTAGATGGCGCCAAACTCAAGCCAGCTTTT
>JBEIRK010000146.1:0-5450 GCA_040376005.1 Flavobacteriales bacterium | reverse complement strand
TTCCCTACTGCTGCCTCCCGTAGGAGTCTGGTCCGTGTCTCAGTACCAGTGTGGGGGATCATCCTCTCAGACCCCCTAAACATCGTAGCCTTGGTGAGCAATTACCTCACCAACTAGCTAATGTTCCGCATGCCCATCTTTTACCGCCGGAGCTTTAACTGCTCTCCGATGCCGAAGTGCAGTGTTATGGGGAATTAATTCAGATTTCTCTGAGCTATGCCCCAGTAAAAGGTAGGTTGCATACGTGTTACGCACCCGTGCGCCGGTCTCATATATATTGCTACATATTTACCCCTCGACTTGCATGTATTAGGCCTGCCGCTAGCGTTCATCCTGAGCCAGGATCAAACTCTCCATAGTAAAAGATGTTTGATCTCCGACTTATATCCCAAAAGAAAATGATCTTTCGGAAGCTCGCTATTCCTTACTTTTCTTTCAAAGAACTTTATAAAACGCCGAAGCGAGTTATTTCAATTTCAATTCCCATTCGTGAACGGGGCTGCAAAGGTAAGAAGATTTATTTCTAATTTCCAAATACCAGACAAAAAATTTTTTAATTTTTTTCTTGTCGCATCGCCTTGTCTCTGAACGGGGGTGCAAAAGTAAGACTATTTTTTATATTATCAAACTTTATGCTAAAAAATAATTATTTATTTTTTTAATGCCTTTTGCTCACAGACTCTCTTTCAGAACGGGGGAGCAAAGGTACTATTATTTTTTACCAATGCAAGGTATTTATTAAAAAAAGCTATTAATATTTTTACTTAATTATTGTAACTCAATTGGGATAAGGGTTTGTGAATTAAATATAGAGATAAAACATTTTGAACGATACGACAACTGCGTGCGCTTATCGTATATAAAAGGACATAAGAAGTATGTTGGTGGCTTGGTTTGGGTTAGGTTTTCTTGGGGAATAACAGAGAAGCGTCGCCATAACTCAGGAATCTGTAGTTATTATCTAGTGCATGGTTGTAAATCTTTTGCCAGTCATCTCCAACGAAAGCCGCAACAAGCAGCAACAATGTGCTATTGGGTTGGTGGAAATTGGTAATTAACCCTGAAGATAGTTTAAACGGAAAGCCTGGTAAAATGAAAATCGAGGTTTCGCCTGAGAGTTCTCCCCCATTCTCTTTTATTAATAAGAGAAGCTTTTCGAGTGCCGCCTGTGTATCGACTCCTCTATATATAGGGTTAAAACCAACATCACGGGTTACGATATGTGGATTGGGAAGTCCAAGTAAAGCAGATGCTCCCACATAAAATAAGCTTTCAAGAACTCTCATGCTGGTTGTTCCCGAAGGAATTAGCGATTGGGGGTCTGACAATAGTGCTTCAACAAAGCTTTGCGAGATGATAAACTTCTCTGTATGCATATCATGCTCCGCTGTATTTGTTGCGGTGACTGGCTTAAAGGTACCAAGTCCGACGTGTAATGTAACCTCAGACATGGCAATGCCGCGGTTCTGAATATCTGAAACAACCTCATTTGTAAAATGCAAGGATGCTGTTGGAGCAGCCACCGCGCCTGGGGATTGGGCAAAGACCGTTTGATAATTGATAGTATCCGATTGTTGCGCTTCTCTTTTTATATAAGGCGGAAGGGGAATTCTTCCGAACACATCAATCAGCTCAGGCATAGAAAGGTTCGAATCTGAAGTGAGTTGAATGGTATTGGAGTCGCGGTTCAACCAATTTACTTGCAAAGTACTGCCATGTGTGGTTGCGGAAAGCACATCATTTTCTTGAAATTTCTTTCTATTTCCGACGAGACATTCCCAAATCGTCCATGTATCATTCTTTGGCGAAAGAAGGAATATCTCTATATGTTGGCCGGAGACGAGTTGAAAAATCAATCGTGCGGGGATAACCTTCGTATTATTAAATACCAATCTCGAGTTTGAAGGGATATTTTGACCTATATTTAGAAAGATACTATCATGAATTTCGCCGTCCCTATATATAAGGAGTTTAGAGTTATGTTTTGGAATGACCGGCTGTTCCGCTATTCTCGCATTCGGGAGCACGTAAGTATAATCAGCGATCGTCAGCGCTGGTAAGAAATCCATGATTACAATAACGTTTAACTCTGGGTATTGTTCAAATAGGTAAGAAAAGCATGGAATGCCCTTGCCCTGTGACTCATTGCATTCTTTTTTTCTGAAGGCATTTCTGCAAAAGTAAGATTGGAATTTTCAGGTTGGAAAATAGGATCGTATCCAAACCCTTGATTTCCTGAAGGTGCGGGAGTTATTGCACCATGGACTGTTCCTTCAAAATATTGTTGATTACCGTCAGCGTTTATGAAACAAATTACGGTTTGAAAATAGGCATTTCTATTCTCAACTTGGTTGAGTTCCGACAGGAGCAAATCACAATTGTCTTTATAGGTGGCATTAGGTCCGGCGAATCTGGCTGAATACACTCCGGGTCGACCATCTAGGGCAGCAACCATAAGACCTGTATCATCGGCAAAAACGGGAAGATTGTATTTTTCAAAGATTGTTTTGGCTTTAATAGCGGCATTTTCGTGCAGCGTTGCGCCGGTTTCTTCAATCTCGTCATAAAAATCTAGATCTTTTAATGACAGCAGTTGATATCCAATTGGCAGCATGGCTGCTATTTCTGCTGCTTTATTTTGGTTTGCGGTAGCGAAAACGAGTTTCATTCCGCAGATTATTTGCGAACAGTGCGCTGTTCGATTCGCTTTTCGTAGTTTGAACCTTTAAAGATTCGATGAACGAAAATCCCTGGTACATGAATACTATTGGGATCTAACTCACCGGGCTGCACCAATTCCTCAACCTCAGCGATGGTAATTTTCCCTGCCATTGCCATCATGGGGTTGAAATTTCTTGCGGTATCTTTAAATACAAGATTTCCGTGGCTATCGCCTTTCCAAGCTTTAACAATTGCAAAATCAGCATCAAAGGCATGTTCGAGAAGGTACATTTTACCATTGAATTCACGCGTTTCTTTGCCTGCGGCCACTTCTGTGCCATAGCCAGCAGGGGTGAAGAACGCTGGGATACCTGCTCCAGCGGCTCTGCAGCGTTCTGCTAAGGTACCTTGTGGAATGAGTTCCACTTCCAATTCTCCAGAGAGTAATTGTCGTTCGAACTCTTCATTTTCACCCACGTAGCTAGAGATCATTTTTTTCACTTGGCGGTTTTGAAGCATAAGTCCAATTCCGAAATCATCAACACCTGCATTATTCGAGATGCAAACGAGGTTTTTAACCCCTTTAGCCACTAAGGCTGAGATACAATTTTCGGGGATACCGCAAAGGCCGAAGCCCCCGAGCATAAGTGTATCTCCATCTTTAATATCGAATATGGCCTGATTGGCGTCAAGAACAAGTTTATTCATGGTGATTTAATTTTCAATAGAAGCTGATAAACCCGAATTGCAGAGTGCATTGCACACGGGTTCGAGGGTAGTGAAATCGCCTGACTTCACAGCGCATTTTCCCTTAAGATGAACAATCCAGGCACACTGCTCAGCTTGTATCGCATCGTGTTCGCAGTATTTCATCAAGCACTCGATGACCCAATCAAAGGTATTCACATCATCATTATAGAGAATAACCGAGTACCCGCGATTTACTTCTTCTTCGAGGAGAATATCTTCTTGAGCATCTGGGGACCAGGAAAAATACTTATCCATTTCTATAGTGTTTTCTTAACAGACGTGCTTTGTTTTCGCTACCGGTAAGAAGGCGGTTGATGTTTTTTCTATGAGTAAGCACAACCAACAATGCTGCACAAATTCCAAACGCTATGAACAGCGGTTGTTCATAGCGTTTAAAGATCCAGATGAGTTGAATGGGAAACATTATAGCAGCAAGAATCGAAGAAAGTGATACGAATCGTGTTGCAAATAGTATAAGTACAAAAATAAGCAGGCAAGCCACAGCGCTGAGCAAATGAATGGCTATGAGCATTCCGAGCAAAGTAGCAATTCCTTTACCCCCTTTAAAACTGGCAAAAATTGGAAACAAATGACCGATAACGGCACTCAAACCGAAGAGCAGTTGTAAGTTGATGTATTGGGCCTTGTGGAGATAAGGACTCACATCGGGTAAGAAATTCACCAAACAGGCAGCAGTAAAGCCTTTGATGACGTCAATAAACAAAACACCTACGCCTGCCTTTTTCCCGAGCACTCTAAAGGTATTGGTAGCTCCGGCATTTCCACTTCCATATTCTCTAACATCTATGCCGTAAAAAGCTTGCCCCACCCATACTGCGCTGGGTATAGACCCTAGGAGATACGCCAAAATAGCGAGTCCAAATACAGATAGTTCTAGCATTCTTTTCTTTAAAAAAGGGTTGCAAAAATAACAATAACTTACCTTAAATAGCCATTAAAATTTCAATTAAGGCCAGACACTCACATGAAAGTATGGTGTAAAAGAAGATTCCAATTACTTTTGCTCTTATGAAACAGAAAATACAATGGTTAATTTTATTGGTGGCAGTAGGCTTTGTGATGCAGTGCAAAACGAAGGAAGAACCGAGCCCGGTGATTAAGGTTACAATAACAAGTGACGTCATAAACGAGGGGGATACATTGATTTTTGTAAATGCAACCAACAATGTGAGTAAGCATGAATGGCGCTGTGATAGTTTACAGTGGACCAGTTCAGAAGCGAGTCCTTCTTTGATTTTAACAAAGGCAGGTATTTTCGATTTCACCTACAAAGCCATCAATGGTGATGGACAGAGTGATGATAAAAAATTCAATATCACCGTATTGCCCGATTCCATATACAGATTGAGCAGCAATGGCAAAAAGGTATGGATTGTAAAAAGCATTACTTATGGTGGCAGTGAGATGTTGACCAACACATGCCAAAAGGATGATGAATTTACCGTATTCAAAGGACTCAGTGATACCTGCACCCTAACTCAAGGGAAGGATACCTGTACACCAGGCACATACATTTTCACCCTACCTGCCACCAGTTCATGGCGTTGGGTATCTGCGAAAAAAGCATTCGAGTTTTCTTTGGTAGCATTTGGAAGTCCTGTGAATTTGAGTTTTACAACTACAGAGTTAACATCTACCACATTTAAGGGCAACGATGCCGTAAATGCGGTAAGTATACATATGGAAAGAAAACCTTAGATCTTTTGGAATCTAAGGATTTCTTTTTGGTTACTCGAAGTAATCTGAATGAAATAAATACCTGGATTAAGTGCATGCACATCCAAGAGATAGGCGTCCTCAGTCCTGCTTTTCACCGTCACCTGCGCATTGCGTCCAGAAGCATCAGTAACGGTAATCGATTCCAATGTTTTCACAGAAGTCGCTTCAACTACCAATTCATCTGAAGTGGGGATAGGATATGCTATTGCTATGGCGTTGCTAAGCGTTTGCGTTCCTGCCGTAGATGAAGGAACATCAAAGGCTTGGGTTCCATCTGAGGTAGAGTTTGCAGAACCTTG
>JBEIRK010000229.1:0-2213 GCA_040376005.1 Flavobacteriales bacterium | reverse complement strand
GCTAAGTCAGGATATGGCGAATGCTCTGTTGGCAGAGGGAATTTATGTCATCGGATTTTTCTTCCCTGTGGTACCTAGAGATCAAGCGAGAATTCGTGTTCAGTTGAGTGCGGCGCATGAATTTGAGCACATCGACAAGGCAGTTGCAGCATTTACCAAAGTGGGTAAAGCGTTGGGTGTAATAGCCTAAATCCCTATATTTGTCTTTTAAGCAAAATCAAACATGTCTATTTGGAGAAAGAAATCGTTAGATGCATTATTGCAGCAAGCTCAAGGAAGCAATTTGAAACGCACATTGGGCGCGGGCAGTTTAATCGCGTTGGGAATTGGAGCAATCATTGGTGCTGGATTGTTCGTTAGAACAGCTGCGGCAGCGACGGATGCTGCTGGCTCTGGTGTAACATTATCGTTTATTGTTGCGGCAATTGGTTGTGCCTTTGCAGGATTATGCTATGCAGAATTTGCTGCGATGATACCGATTTCGGGGAGTGCATATGCCTACAGCTTTGTAACAATGGGCGAGTTGGTTGCATGGGTAATCGGTTGGGCATTAATCATGGAATATGCATTGGGAGCGGCTACGGTTTCAATTGCTTGGAGTGAATATTTAAATAACCTGCTGGGGAATTCGATACCCTATCAATGGTGTCACTCGCCATTTGAAAAGCTCTATCAAGCATCGGCGGATGTAATTACACAAATCCAAGCGTTGCCAGGGAACTGGATAGGAATAGAAAAAGGTTTTTTAAACGCGGATCAATTTGCAAAATTACCAGCAGATATTGTTTCTCAAGTTACTGTCACCTCTGGAATTATGAATATTCCTGCGCTGATAATTCTATTGGCCTTAACATTGTTATTAATCAAAGGAACCCAAGAATCTGCAACGGTTAACGCTGTCATTGTATTTGTTAAAGTTGCTATAGTTTTGATTTTTATTGTGGTTGGATGGCAATTCATCAAACCTGAAAATCACACACCTTACTTAATTCCAGAAGGGACAATTGGTCACGAAGGCTTCTTTAAATGGGGTTGGGGTGGTGTACTTGGAGGCGCTGCAATTGTATTTTTCGCATTTATTGGATTTGATGCGGTAAGTACAACAGCTCAAGAGGCAAAAAACCCGAAAAGAGATATGCCAATCGGTATTTTGGGATCTTTGGCCGTTTGTACGGTTTTGTATATTCTTTTTGGTCACGTTCTAACCGGAGTAGCTCATTGGAGTGAATTTGCAACTGCTGGTAAAGAAGCTTCTGTTTCTTATGTGATTAAAACTTATATGAGTGGATATGAATGGCTTGGTACAAGTGTAACATTGGCCATTTTGGCAGGATTTTCTTCTGTAATATTGGTAATGTTAATGGGCCAAAGCCGAGTATTTTATTCAATGAGTCAAGATGGTTTAATTCCCAAAGCCTTTGGTGAATTGCATCCCAAATACAAAACTCCGTTTAAAGCAAACTGGATTTTATTCCTCTTTGTAGGTGCATTTGCGGCGTTTGTTCCTGGCAGTATTGCGGGAGATTTGACCTCATTCGGAACGTTGTTCGCATTTGTTTTAGTTTGTATTGGAATTTTGTTGATGCGTAAAACCAATCCAGAGTTAGCAAGACCTTTTAAAACACCGTTGGTGCCCCTAGTGCCAGTGTTGGGTATTTTGGTTTGTACGGCAATGATTATCGCCTTAGATGCTTTCACTTTGAAAGCAGCGATGGTTTGGATGCTTGTGGGCTTGGTAGTTTATTTTGCCTATTCTCGTAGAAACTCCAACCTAAATAATAAACCTTAAGTTATTATCCATATTTCTGAAAAGGCTTGGTAACCCCAGGCCTTTTTTGTAATATTCCGTTTTAAGGAGTATGAGCGCGACGAAAAAATTGGGATTATTTGATTCTACACTGCTGGTTTCTGGCAGTATGATTGGGAGTGGGATATTTTTGGTAACATCCGACATGACCAGGCAGCTAGGCAGTGGGCCGCTGGTATTGTTGGCTTGGTTGTTAACGGGAGTGATTACGCTCATGGCGGCACTTAGTTTTGGCGAATTGGCGGCGATGATGCCCAATGCCGGCGGACAGTACAATTTCGTTACACGTATTTATGGAAAACGGATGGGGTTTGTATACGGTTGGGCCGTATTCTCAGTTATTCAAACGGGTGTGATTGCCGCCGTTGCGATGGCTTTTGCCAAGCATTTGGGGATTTTCACCTGG
>JBEIRK010000113.1:0-8159 GCA_040376005.1 Flavobacteriales bacterium | reverse complement strand
GTGTTGCCACCAAATTCCACATTGAACTGTGAGTTTTCAGTAATTCTGCCTTTGATACCTGCGAATCCTTTGAGTTGTTCGTAGGTGTTATATACCTGAACGGTGTCGTAGGTGAAGGGAACCAATTCGCTAAATCTGCGAATAGAATTCTTTCTCAATCCACCATCTATACCGCCATATACTTTCATTTTTAGGCCTTCTAACTTCTTTTCACCATATACATACGGATTCAAATAGAATACAGGCTTCATGGTATCGCGTATGCTCCATGTAAGGTTTAATCCAGCGGTACCTTCAACACCATTTTCACTGTTAAAGTACTTCACACGGGGCGTTACGTCCACAAACCAGTTGTTTACAGTGGTGAAATTTTGACGGTACTTTATATTCGAAACACTTACATCACCAAAGGTTTTTAGTTGTGGAAATACAAAATCCCAACCAGCCAAAGCGCCAAACTCAGTTTCACTTTGAGATAAGTTGTTGAAGAAGTTATTGAACATAAATCCCGCCTTAAAGCCGGGTTTGCGTTCCATGGCTTTCAAATCGTAGTTTAGGTTAAATCCAGCGTTATGTCCGATTTTTCTCAAGAGTGCTTTGTCTTCTTTGTATAGTGTGTCTTTTGCAAAGAAGCGATTCATATCGCGCATGTAGCTAAAGCGCATGTCAACGCTGCTGCGGTCAAAGAAACGGGAACCACTAAGAAATGCTTTGTTGGTGCTGAAATCGCGAATTTCTTCCTTCTCATCCGCACTCAAGTGCATCACTGCCAAGTTGTACGCCCATTTTTTATTTGCCCTGTTGGCCAAATATAATTCGCCCAATTTCGATGTGTAATTACCACCCCCAATGCGCACATAATTTGGGTTGTAACTGGTATCTAAGCCTGGCTCATAATGTCCAGCAGGAGGCATTAAATGCGGAACTTTGCGTGTATTCCACATAAAATTCAAGGGGTTGTAGGCGATATTTATCGTTTGATTCAGGTTTTTGGGAATCAAAGGATCAATGAGCAATTTGTTCGCCGCAATGAGGCGAGGCTTGAAATCCGTGTCTACAACTGTGCCGTCATCAAAGCCTGTGCGGGTGGTTTGAGCAAGCGCTGCCGCAGGAAAAAGAGCCAGTGTAAATACTACGAGTGCTGTCTTTCGCATGAATGTGCAAATATAAAGAAGGGAACCGCCTCTGTTTGTTCTCGTTATATCCACAATTGCCTTCTTTTTGTCTATGAAAAACGCGGTTGCAGCTTCCATTATTTTGTACACTACGCATTATTTTGTGAAAAAGTGAATTCATTTGTGTGTAGTGTTTGAAATGTTGATGAAATTTTCTATCTTTGCAGCCCAATTTTTAAAGAGATGTACGCCATCGTAGAAATCGCCGGAAGGCAATACAGGGTTGAAGAGAATAAATCTTTAATCGTAAACAGACTGAATGCAGGTGAAGGTGACAAGCTTGAGTTTAGCAATGTTTTACTCCTTAGTGATAAGGGTAAGACTCAAGTAGGTGAGCCCACTGTGAAAGGTGCAGTAGTAACTGCCACCGTTGAAAAACATGGTAAAGGTAAAAAAGTATTGGTGTTTCACAAAAAGCGCCGCAAAGGGTACCAGAAGATGAATGGTCACCGCGATTACCTAACCCGTCTTAAAATCGAAAGTATCAAAGGTTAATAAAGGAATAGAAACAGTATGGCACATAAAAAAGGTGCGGGTAGTACCAAAAACGGAAGAGAATCACACAGTAAAAGACTGGGTGTGAAAATATTCGGTGGCCAAGTAATTAAGGCCGGCAACATCATCGTGCGTCAACGTGGTACTAAACACCACCCTGATGCGAATGTGGGTATCGGTAAAGATCATACGCTGTTCGCACTTTCTGACGGCGTAGTTCAATTCCGCAAGACGCGCGAAGGCAGAAGCTTGGTTTCTGTTGTTCAAGCGGAAGCATAAGAATTTTAATATCTCATCGAAAAGGGGCTTTGGGCCCCTTTTTTTATGCCTAATTTTGTACCCATGACCACGATCCGAAAATCGCCCAAGGATTCTTTCACAAGCATGAATGAAATTGTGCTTCCCAATGATACCAATACCCTAAATAATCTCATGGGAGGCCGATTGCTCCATTGGATGGATATCTGTGCAGCCATCGCCGGACAAAAACACTCTAACCAAATCGTGGTCACCGCTTCAGTGGATAGCGTGTCCTTTAATGAGTCTATTCGCCTTGGAGATGTAGTAACCATCCATGCGTGGGTTACCCGCGCCTTCCGTTCCTCTATGGAAGTGTTTATAGAAGTATATGCAGAAAATATTCCTCGCGGTGAAAGAATAAAATGCAATGAAGCCTACTACACCTTTGTAGCCCTGGATAGCAGGCATAATCCTGTGGCAGTGCCCGAACTGCTCCCAGAAACGGAAGATGATGTTAAAAAGTTCGAGGGCGCGCTAAGAAGAAGGCAAGTTCGTCTTGTATTGGCGGGTAGAATGAAGCCAGAAGAAGCTACTGAATTAAAAAATCTATTTTTAGATATCGAAACGAAAGTTTCGTGAGTATGAAATGATTTGATGCGCTTCTAAATCAAATCTTATGCTTCTTTAGTTTTCAAATACTGTTTTTCTTGCGCCTGCTGATTATGACGGTGACCATTATATCCAATGGGTAGTGAAAAAGTAATATAGACTGTTTATAACAATTAAAAGGAGGCTTCTAGAAATAAAGGCCTCTTTTTCATGAAGTGTATCTGTACTTTGGTAAACCCATAGTATGTTCTTTTAAAATACTAGACACTGCGGTTTTTTGTGGATAAACGATAGGTGTAACTTTGATTGTACTATCCATCTGTTATGCAGCCCTCTATTCATGGTATTTGGAATAATTGTCAAAGATTTCGGTCTCTATTTGCACTGCTGCCTTTGGTTTTTATTCTTTGCTCCCCAGCCACTGCGTTTGGGGTTGAACGAAGAGATTCTGCTTTGCAGGCCGCAGTAGCTCCGGATTCGGTAAGCCTTGAAATATCCAAAAATTTGGTGTCGCATTTCCACGCATTCAACACGCCCAATTCGGTCCAACTCGTGTGGAATACACTCTCAGAGGAGAAGCTGTCTGTTTTTCAAATAGAAAAATGGAACGGTATTGCCTTTGAAGCCATCGGAAAGGTTGAAAAATCTGGTAATTCTCATGCTCCTTTTGTATTCGAGGATATCAATCCCCAAGTAGGTTCAAATTTGTATCGTGTGGTTTTTATGGACAATGAATCCCCCATATACATTTCTCAAACTACCGCCGTGTTTCTATCAGGAACGGAAGAAACACATCCTGTGATTATGTCAGCATCTTGGCAAGGTAGCGATTCTATGTTTGTATCGAGTAATTACCATGCGGATAGAACAGTGCAAGCTTTCCTTGTTTCTGAAAAAGGTGAAGCAACGTATCTGAACGAAATTGCCTTTAACAGCAAAGGTGTTGCCGTGATTCCTGCAAATGCGTGCGGTCTTAAATGCCGTTTGGTTCTCTTTGAACCGAACTGGCAGCAGTTTTGCCATATCGAATAAGCCCGCTTAGGCTTTGCCTGTCGCAGGAATCAGTCCTATTTCAGTAAGTCTTTCTATAAGAAACTCGTGCGCCGTGCAATCGGGGTAGCGTTTGGGATGTGCAGCATCAACACATTGTGGTAAGCAGGCCAATGATACTTCCGGACGCATGTGCAAAAAGAAAGGAATGCTAAATCGCGGCTCTGACCAACGTTCACGCGGTGGATTTACCACGCGGTGTGTGGTGCTTTTTAACTTGTCGTTTGTGAGGCGCTGCAACATATCGCCCACATTCACTACAATATGATCTTCTACTTCGGTTACAGGAATGTATTCACCACTGCGATTGAGCACTTCTAGGCCTTCAGCGCTGGCGCCAATAAGCAAAGTAATAAGGTTGATGTCTTCGTGTTCTCCCGCCCGTATAGCGTCTTTGGGTTCAGATTCAATAGGTGGGTAGTGTATAGGCCTGAGGATGCTGTTGCCATTGTGCACCTTGCTGTCGAAATACTGCTCGTCAAGACCTAGGTATAAGGCTATGGCCCTAAGTATGTGTTTGCCGGTGTTTTCTAATGCTTGATATACGCTTTTACCGCAAATGTTGAATTCCGGGAGCTCTTCAACGACTTTATTCGTTGGGTATACATCTTTCAAAGCATCTCCATCTTCAATATATTGACCAAAATGCCAGAACTCTTTGAGGTCTCCCGTATTTCTGTTTTTTGCGTGTTCTTTACCAAATCCAGTATAACCGCGTTGACCGCCACCTTGGCTGTCATCATATTTCAGTTTGATCGACTCCGGCAGGTGAAAGAAATCTTGAACCGCTTTATAAGTATTACTTAATAAATCAGCCTCTACGCCATGGTTTCTGATGGCCACGAACCCAATGTCTTCATAAGCTTTGCCCAACTGTTGCACAAAAGCCATTCGTTGCGCTTCAGTGCCTGAAACGAAATCTGCAAGATCCAATTTTGGTATATGTTGCATAGCGCAAATTTAGTCCCTAAATAAAAAAGACCCGCATAGGCGGGTCTTTTTTTAACAATATCTTCTGCAATATTAGATTACATCCAAGACTACTAATAATGCGTAAATGATTCCTGGTAGAAGGAATAAGAACCAAAGCAATAGCGAAATCCAAAACTCAGTTCCTACGCCTTTGTATAGCAATACAGCTAACCAGGGTAACAAAATAGCAAGAATTACTAGGAGTATTTTGTTGTCTACTGAATTTGGCTGTTTTTTCATCATCTTAGCCATTTTCTTGGCAGCTGCTTTTTGGGCAACTTTTTCTTTAACACTGAAGTTTGCTGTTTGAGCCTGCTGTTTTTTCACTGCTGGAGTGGAAACGGCATTCTTGGGTGTTTCTGTTGTTGCAAGCTCTTGGTTTACTGAAACGGTTTCAACTGCTGCTACTGAAGGGCTTGATGTTTCAACTACCGCTGGGCTCGAAGGACTTGTGGTCTTCGTTGCTACGGTTTCGTTCCAATTGCCACCAAAGCTTTGTTTGCTTACTTTGCCAGAGCTGGCGCAAGAAAACATAAAAACGGCACAAGCCGCGAGTCCTGAAATTTTGAATACAGATTTTTTCATATGCTAATAGATTAGTTCTGCAATATAGCACAAACAAAAACCCCCGCCATTGGGCAGGGGTATTAATTTTTGCAACCTTACTTACACAGCTTCAGTGTGGCTGTCGTGTGAGTGCTCAGCAATGATTGCTACACTCGTTGGGTTGGGTTCTTCAATAATCGAATCGAGATGCCTTTTGATATCTTTCAATTCATGAAAATATCTCAGCGCCTCTGGGGTAGATTCGATGATGTTCCGCACTTCTAGCTCTCTCTCCGCATCCAGTTCACCGTAAACGTACTGAAGAATTAGGTTTTGAGTACTGCTTTCTTTCATAGGCGAATTATTAGAATTCACCATTAATAACGAAGAACTTTTAATTTTATTTTACGCTGACCACATTTTTTTTGATCATTCTTCTCAAATTCAATAAAGCATAGTGCATACGACCTATACAGGTATTGATATTCGTGCCTGTTAACTCGGCAATTTCTTTGAAGCTCAAGTCGGCGTAATGGCGCAAAACCAATACTTCTTTTTGCTCTTCTGGCAACTGATTGATCAATGCATGAAGGTTTTTATTGTCTTCTCTGTCCACCATGTCTTTTTCGCAGCTGTCTTCCACAATATGCAAATAATCAAAGACATCGTTTCCTTCGCTGTCAGAAATCATTGGCAATCTATTGCGATGGCGAATAGAGTCAATACTCAGGTTTCTTGCAATGCGCAATGCCCATGGCAAAAATTTTCCTTCATGTGTGTATTTTCCACCTTTAAGGCAGTTAATAATTTTAATGAAGGTCTCCTGGAAGATGTCCTCTGCCAGATAGCGGTCGTTGACCAGCAGCAATATGCTAGTGAAAATACGGCTCTTATGACGCTTGATTAGCGTTTCTAAGGCACTTTCGTTCCCTTCCAGATAAACTTTCAGCAGAACACCGTCGGCAATGATTTCTTTTGGCATAAATTACCCCCTTATTTTATTTAAAGTAGGAAAACGTAATGGTTGTTTTCTTGGGTAATTTCTATCCGATAGGCGTTGTTTGAATGATTTTGTAATTTGCAATTAAGGGGATTTGTCGATACAATGCAAGTTTTTATCAAAAAAAAATGAAATATTTTTTTTGATCGCCATTGCATTACTCCCGCTTATTGGCGATACCATTCACAAAATCAATGGCTTGCATTCTGGGCTTCCCCTCAGGTTGCAATTCCAAGATTTCCAATACCCCATCACTGCATGGAAGGAACAGTTTTTTATCCTCTATATATAAGGTGTTGTTGTTGCGCTGCGCATCCGCTTGCACCACACGATATAACTTAAGTACACCATAGGGTGATTGAATCCAAGCACCAGGACTTGGATTTAGTCCGCGCACTTTATTGCGCAAGGCCTCGCACGTCATGTGTGTATCTACCTCACAAAAAGCCCTGCTTAACTTCGGCGCCGTTCTTAAGGTATCACTGTAGGTTTGTGGAATTCCTTGAAGCTCTCCTTTTTCTATGCGCTGTAGGGTTTTTATAACCAAACTGCCCCCCAGTTCCATCAGTGTTTTATACAATTCTCCCGTTGTTGTAGTGGAGTCTATGGTTACTTGCTCTTGCAAGAGTAAGTCACCTGTGTCTATTTCGTGCTTTAGAAAAAAGGTACTCACTCCAGTACTGCGTTCGCCATTGATGATCGCATGGTGTATAGGAGCCGCGCCTCGGTATTGAGGCAACAGTGAAGCATGTAGGTTAAAGGTGCCCATCTGTGGCATACGCCATACGGCCTCGGGTAACATGCGAAATGCAATAACAATCCCTAAGTCTAAATTATAAGCCTTCAAGGTGTCCTGAAATGCCGCATCTTTTAAATTGGTAGGCTGTAATACTGGTATGCCATGCGCATCGGCTGTTTGCTTCACCGCCGATGACTGTATTTTCATACCGCGACCCGCGGGTTTGTCTGGTGCTGTAACTACCACCACCACCTCATATCCGGCTTGAATTACTTTTTCTAAACTGTGCGCCGCAAAGTCTGGGGTGCCAAAAAATACAATCCGCATGGGTTTCATCTGTGGCTGCGAAGTTCGCCTATTTTATTCACAATGATTTGGGTTTTCAAACAACTCAACCCATAAATTTTCAGCAAATTTGCACGAAATCATCTGCTCCCGATTGTCAAACTGGATTTGCAATGAACTGTCGAATTCAACCTTTGCGGTGATTGTAAGAATGGTGCCTACCCCAATGCCCAAGTGTCCCAAGTATTGCAAAAAGGCAGGTGAGGTGTTTTTAACTGCAGCTACCCGGCAGGGGATTGATAATTCCAATTCTGACAGTAACACACGTTCATATCCTGGCATCTGGCCCGCGGCATTTGGAATAGGGTCTCCGTGCGGATCAAACTGCGGATAGGAGAGAAACCAATCCAATTTTTCAATGAGCTTTTCTGATTGTATATGCTCCATTTGCTCGGCTACCTCATGCACTTCGTCCCAAGTGAATTCCAGTTTCTGGTGCAAAAACGTTTCCCATAACCGATGCTTGCGCAACACCAAAATAGCAGATTGCCTTCCTGTATCGCTTAATCGTATTTTTCCGTATTTCTCGTATTCTAAATATCCCTTCTCTCGTAACTTTTTTAACATATCATTCGCCGTTGCTGGCTTTACCCCAAGCTGCAAGGCCAACTCGTTGGTTCCGGCCTCTTCATTGCCTTTCTCAAATCCAGTCAAGGAGAGTAAGGCCTTGAGGTAATTCTCTTCTGTATACGATAACACCCTACAAATATAATAAAATGACAAAACATTTATAGTTAGATTAGTCTAACTTATGTAATTTTGTAGGCATAACACTATGAAGCGCTTCCTGGTTTTCTTTCTTTTCCTTAATATTTCTGTTGCTGCACTGCATTCCCAAAGCAGGCAAAATGCAAAGGTCGCCTGTAGTTTTCAGTTTGAAGGACATGCTTTGACTGGTGTTGTGCTATTGCCCCAAGGATCTGATTCTACTCGAATAGAGTGGGATGGTCAAGATTTTATTCTACTTCTTCAAAAACAGAAACGCTAT
>JBEIRK010000221.1:0-2382 GCA_040376005.1 Flavobacteriales bacterium | reverse complement strand
TATTGCCCGTGAATTTGTAAACCGGGTGCAAAACCTCAGAAAAGACAGTGGTTTGGAAATTACCGACCGAATTGAAGTGCAATACGTTGCCGACGAATCGGTGCAAAAAAGTATTCAATTGCATTTGCACTATATTTGCAATGAAGTGTTGGCAAACACCGTTACCTATGTAGATGGACTTACAGGTTCAGAAGCAGAAGTTAACGATATGCCGATCACCTTAAAACTAAATAAAATATAACCCCGGATACGAAAATGGAAAAGACACGTTACAGCGATTCTGAACTTCAGGAATTCCGCGAACTCATCATGAAGAAGTTGGATGTGGCGCGTGAGGAGTTTACTACCCTGCAGAAGAATCTTCGCGATGGTAATGAGAATGGTACAGATAGCACCAACAACAATTACCTTACCTTGGATGATGGTGCAGATACCTTTGAAAAAGAAAACACAACACAACTTGCAGCTAGGCTTATGAAATTTATACAGAACCTAGAAGCAGCTATGGTGCGTATAGAAAACAAGACCTACGGTGTTTGTAAGACTACGGGCAAACTCATTCCTAAGGAGAGATTGCGCGCGGTGCCTCATACCACACAAACCATCGAAGCCAAGCTTTCCAAATAAGCCATAGTACTCAGTGTCGGAAACGCAGCGCATCAATAGGGTAAAACTCATTTTACCTGTCGTTATACTTTTGGTTTTCATTGCATTGGATCAATGGATTAAGGTGTACGTAAAAACGCATTTTCAATACAGTGAAGTGCGCGATGTATTTGGCAATTGGTTCAAACTCTATTTTATTGAGAACGAGGGCATGGCCTTCGGTTTGAAATGGGGTGGAATCGCAGGTAAATACTTACTTACAGGTTTCCGTATTGCTGTATCTGGTTTTGGTGCGTGGTATTTATGGCAAAACATAAAAAAAGGGGCTCCATTAAGCCTACTTATCTCTATTTCCTTGATTATGGCAGGTGCCTTAGGCAATATCATAGACTCTGTATTTTATGGAGTTTGGTTTAGTAAAATCAACTTGTATTCAGGGGGCTATTTTCAAGGCCATGTGGTAGATATGTTCTATGCCCCAATGGTTCATGGAGAGTTTCCATCCTGGTTTCCATTCTGGAAAAACGAACCCTTCACCTTTTTCAGCCCAATATGGAATTTGGCGGACGCCTGCATTACCGTTGGAATTGGCATTATCATCGTAGGACAGCATAAGTTTTTCCCTCCCCATACTGCAGAGAAAAAGGGAGCTGAGGTTGAAGCGCAGCATATTGAAGAAGCGGCACCAAGCCATGCCGAAAACCAGGAAAATCCTCCTGATATGGATACTGAGAATCTAGGACAATAAGTCTCGGGAGCTCTCTCAACATTACATTAAATACTTAGTTTACAGCCGCATCTGTTTACAAAGCGGTATCTTTGCGGCTTGTTATGAGCAGAATTGTAGCTATTGTAGGTCGGCCCAATGTAGGTAAATCTACCCTTTTCAACCGCCTCACTGGGGAAAGAAAAGCCATTGTAGATGACGTGAGTGGCGTAACGCGCGACCGTCATTATGGCTCAAGTGACTGGAATGGTGTCGATTTTACAGTGATAGATACCGGTGGATTTGTACCCTTAAGTTCCGACGTTTTTGAAGCTGCAATCCGCGAGCAGGTGCATATTGCTATCGAAGAAGCAGATGTACTTTTGTTTGTTGTAGACGTAATGTCTGACCTTCATCCCCTGGATGAAGAGTTTACCCATATACTCCGCAGAAGTAAAAAGCCCGTTATCCTGGTTGTAAACAAAGTGGACAACGACAAGTTGCGCTTAGAAGCAACGGTATTCTATAGCCTTGGTTTTGAGGAGCATTTTGAAATATCTGCCAATAACGGAAGTGGTACCGGTGAATTGCTCGACAAGCTCACCGAACAATTAAAGGCTCTACCTACCAATGATACAGAAGAGGAATTGCCAAGAATTGCCATTGTAGGAAGACCTAATGTAGGCAAATCATCATTGATCAATGCCTTTATTGGGCAGGATCGCAATATTGTAACGGATATAGCTGGCACCACGCGCGATAGTATTGATACGCGTTACAAGGCCTATGGCAAAGAGCTGATTATCACAGATACTGCCGGAATTCGCCGTAAAAGTAAGGTTAGCGAAAACATAGAGTTTTACAGTGTTATGCGCAGTTTGCGCGCCTTGGAAAACTCCGATGTTGTGGTAATTGTATTAGACGCTACCCTAGGTATTGAAGCGCAAGATTTGAACCTATTCTGGTTGGCACACCGCCAAGGTAAGGGTATCGTGGTGCTGGTAAACAAGTGGGATTTGGTAGAAAAAGACACCAATACGCACCTGGCTTATGCAGAAGACATACGTCAG
>JBEIRK010000032.1:0-20464 GCA_040376005.1 Flavobacteriales bacterium | reverse complement strand
TATGCCGAAAGCTTACATCCAGACTTGGAATTGCAGGTAAACATGGCAAATGCCATTGGTGAAATCATCGCACCTGAAAAACTAAGCAACCATATTGATTTTGCATTCCTGGCCCTGCACGGTGTGTTTGGTGAAGATGGCGGTATACAAGGTCTATTGGAGTGGTACCATATCCCCTATTCTGGCTCTGGTATTTTTGCCAGTGCCTTGGGTATGAACAAAGCACGCCAAAAAGACTTCCAAGAACGTGCAGGCCTATATGTAAACCAATATCAACTCATTAGAAGAAATCAATGGGTATTGGGTAATGATGTAGACAGACAGAATTTGTTTCGTTTTCTCAATGTTGAATTCCATGAGAAGTTTGTGATTAAACCCGCAAACCAAGGGAGCTCCTTGGGTGTGAGTATTTTACAACACCCCGATTACGATTCATTCGAGAGAGCTATGGATTTGGCCCTATTTAGGCAAAAAGTGTATGAGCATGAATGGAACGCATATTCAGAGGAAGATAAAATAGCATTTATCAAGACAACTTGCGATATCCGTAGTGGTTTGGGTTTGCCGGTGAAACTTAATGGCGAAACCATTTATATGCCCGATGCCCTGTTGGCCTCATTAAACCAGTGTTTTGCAGCAGGTGATACCGATGTACTGTTAGAGGCCTTGGAAAATGAGACTGAAATCGTGGTAGAAGAGTTTTTGGATGGGGGTGAGTTTTCTTGCATTGTAGTGCGCGACCCACTTGGAAATCCAACCCCATTGCCGCCAACAGGGATAATTAAAAAGACAGAATTATTTGATTACCGAAGCAAGTGCCTTCCGGGATTATCAAAGAAAGAAACACCAATAAACGCCCCTGCAGAATTGGTGTTGGAAATAAAAGATGCCTGTGTTGCCCTTTTTGAATATTTTGGTTTCAACACCTACGCCAGAATTGATGGATTTCTGACCGAATCGGGAGAAGTTTTCCTAAATGATCCGAATACGACAAGTGGCATGATGCCCAGTAGCTTCTTCTTCCATCAAGCGGCTGAAATTGGGCTCAATCCTTCTCAATTCTTGACCTTTATCATTCATCAAAGTTTAAAGGAAAGGGTACAAACCCATACGTTTGCTGAAAAATCCAAAGCAGCATTACAGGTATTAGAAGCGGGTTTGGAGCCGGGCGAAGGAAAAACCGAAACGAAAAAGAAAATTGCCGTGATCATGGGCGGTTATAGCTTTGAACGTCATATTTCTATGGAAAGCGGCCGCAATATTTATGAAAAACTCAGCAGCAGTTCTGAATACGAGCCCATTCCTATATTCCTCACAGGGGGTGCGACTGACATTCAGTTGTATCGCTTACCTGTAAATTATATGCTCAAAGACAACGCGGATGATATTCGGGATAAGATTTTAAATCCTACGGAAAACGCCATGTTGGATCTATTCCGAGAAGAAGCTGAAAACATCAGTTGGACATACAATTCTCAAGGTGCAGTATTTAAGCCCGAGAAGATCCCCTTTTCTACCTTGCCATCACTGTGTGAAGGGGTATTTATAGCATTACATGGCAGGCCCGGAGAAGACGGCACATTGCAGCGAGAATTGGTAAAGCTAGGACTTTACTACAATGGCAGTGAAGCTTCGAGTGCAGAGATTACCATTAACAAGTTCGTTACCAATGAAAAACTCCGTGAGGCAGGTTTTTTGGTGGCCGATCATTGCATGGTTTCAAAGACAGAATGGTCTCGCGATTCCGCAGCAATAGAATCCGATTTGATACAGCGATTTGGCTTGCCCCTTATTGCAAAACCTGCAGATGATGGATGCAGTGCAGCGGTTCGCAAGGTAAAATCTGCGCAGGAACTGCATGATTTTATGCGTGTTATTTTTAGAGATGGTGGCAGTGCGAATGAAGAAATGCGCGCCGCATTGCAATTGACAGCAAACGAAGAATTTCCATTTAAAGAAGAACTGCTGATTGAGAAGTTTGTTGAAAAAGGCAATGCCATTAAGTTCCTAGAGGTAACAGGAGGCATGCTTACCAACCGTGAAGCTGATGGCTCCCTGAAATACGAGATATTTGAACCGAGTGAATCCTTGGCTGAAACTGAAATTTTATCTTTAGAAGAGAAATTTCTGGCGGGTGAAGGTCAAAACATTACACCATCGCGCTTTTCTACGAACGCCGGAGAGCAAGCACGCATTAGCACAGAAGTGCGCAACACACTAAAACGCGTTGCTGAAACGTTACAAGTGACCGGTTATTGTAGAATAGATGCATTTGTGAGAATCCTTCCTGACCAAACAGTTGAAACCATCATCATTGAGGTAAATTCATTGCCTGGCATGACGCCTGCAACCTGTATTTATCATCAAGCCGCAATCAATGGGTACAAACCTTTTGATTTCATTAAAGAAATCCTGAATTTTGGGGAGCAATCTAAGGTAGCCCATGCGTAAGAATCTAGTAATAAACCTATTATTGGCTGTAGTCGCCAGTTTGTTGGCGCTGTGGCTCATATTTATGGGCTTGAATTTTTATACCCGACACAATGAATCTGTGGATGTTCCGAATGTAAAAGGCGAAAAAATTGAAACAGCCATTGAGAAAATTGAGAATGCAGGGCTTCGCTATGAAATTTTTGATTCTGTTTACAGCGATGATTTTAAGAAAAACACCATAACCGAACAGGACCCTGATCCAGGCAGCAAGGTGAAACCAGGTAGAATTATTTATCTCACTCTCAACAGCTTGGATGTGCCGATGGTAAAAGTACCTAAGCTTACAGACCAAAGCTTGGCACTTACCAAAGCCATGATTAAAAGTGCTGGTTTTAAGTTGGGAGAAATCACCTACAAGCATGACGCAATAGGCAATAATCTTGTAATCGAGCAATTGCACAATGGAGACCATATCCCTCCCGGAAAGATGTTGCAAAAAGGATCAGTCATAGACTTGGTAGTTGCAACCACTTCATTGCAAGGGGCGCCTAGTTCAGAAGACAGCGTAGGCATTGATGCGGGCATCATAGATGGCGAACTCCCTGCAGATGGGCCCTCATTAGAAGATATTGGGGGCAATTAGATTACAATTCACATACAATACAAACATTCAATTTCTGTTATTTGCACTGAGTTCCATGAAGAGAAATACCGCGTTACTTATATTATTATTTTGTGCAGGTCATGCAGTTAGTCAGGGATTAACCACAACACCGATTCAAGGCGCTAAAAGAGAGTTGCCTTCGACATTTTCTTGGACCGCCTATCAAATTACCGATACCATTTCCCTCCCCTTTTTCGATGATTTCACTACGGGTGGGCCGCATCCTGATTCTCGCTTATGGTGTGAGTCTCAGGTTTATGTAAACAATACCTTCTCTACCGATCAGCCCAATTATATGATGGCTACTTTTGACCATTTGGACGAACGCGGTAATCCCTATTCGGTGCTCAATAAGAATTATTCGGTATATGCGGATAGTCTGACCAGCCAGCCTATAAAGCTAGATTTTTACAAAACAGGTCCATCCACTACCCAAAACTATTTACCTACGGATAGCATTTACCTTAGCTTTTTCCTTCAAAGAAAAGGTATAGGGGATGCTCCTGATGCAGAGGACTCATTGCTCCTGTTTTTTTTGGACAATACTGGAAAATGGAATAGGGTATGGAAACAAACGGGAGGAAGTTCTACAGGATTTTATCAAGTAACAGTGCCTGTAAATGATTTTAAATTTTTACATGCAGCATTTCAGTTCCGCTTTGTGAACTATACCCGCAGCACAGGCAATTTGAACCATTGGCATTTGGATTATGTGCGCTTGGAGAAATACAAAAAACGCACGGGCGGCAATGACATTCGGAATATCAAAGATGTATGCATTGCTTATGCAGATGCTACCTTCTTAAAGAACTACCACAGCATGCCATACGCGCACTATAAAGCAGATAAGGCCAATCAATATGCAGGAGACAACAGGTTAACTCTAAGAAATTTGGATTCAGGTGCTAGTTTTCCTGTTCAAACCCGCTTTGCTATGGAGGTCAGGAACCAATATGGCAGTTTGGTATATAACTTCCCCTTTGCGGCAAACAGTCAGAACGTAAGTAAGGACCAGCCTTCTATAATTAGTTATCCCACATTGAACATTGATACTTTTTCTGGAAACAACCCTTGTTTCACAGTAAAGTACATGACCATACCACAAAGTAATGATGGAACCCCTGCGGCCTACAATGCCTTGGGTGATAATAACGAATACGCAGTAAAGCATTGCTTTGGCCCTTGGTATGCTTATGACGACGGTAGTGCAGAGGGCGGTTTTGGATTGGACTACGCTTTTTTGGGCAATATAAAAGGCCAATTCGCCATGAAATTTGAAACTGTAAAAGATGACAGTTTGCGTGGGGTTGCAGTGTATTTTAACCAAAGTGAAAGTGATGTTGCGTTTCGCAGTTTTTACCTGAGAATTTGGAAAACACTCTCTCCTATTGGTCAACCTGACAATAAAGACGTTCTGATTTATGAGCAGCTAGTAACAAAACCAAGCTATACGGATAGCATTAATAAGTTCTCTTATATTATGTTAGACACCTTACTTGCTCTGGCAAAAGGCAGCTACTATGTAGGTTGGAGGCAGAATCAGCCATATATACTCAATGTGGGGTATGACAACAATTACCGCTATCAACGGCAGGATGTTGGCAATCCCAACTTATTTCACAACTTGCTTGGCAGCTGGGAACGCAGTGATGCGGGCATTAAAGGCACGCCTATGATACGTATGATGGTGGGTGCTGATAAAGAGTTTAGTTTTCAAGTAAAAAACACAGACCCATGGATTACTGGTATCTACCCGAATCCCGTGGAAGATATCCTTCAAATCCAATCGCAAGAATTGATTGAACGCATTGCCATTTATGATAAAGCGGGTCGCTTAATAAGAGCATATCGCTATGATGAAAACGGTATAAACATTGCAGATATTCCTGCAGGAAATTATACCGTTAACCTTATTTCGAAAAGCGGAAAACAGTCACACCACAACATTTTGAAACACCCTTAACATGCAAGATATTACAGTATTAGAATTAAAGGCAAGGCTAGATCAGGGAGAAACTCCGATGATTATTGATGTTAGAGAACCTTGGGAATTTGAAGAGTTCAATATTCAAGGCAAGCTGATTCCACTCAGCGAATTGCCGGGTCAATTGGATTCGCTAACTGAATACAGAGACAGTGAAATCATTGTACACTGCAGATCGGGCGCACGCAGCGCAACTGCTAAGGCATTTCTTGCGCAACAAGGTTTTGCGAACGTGCGAAATTTGCTTGGCGGCATGATGGATTGGCAAGCCAATTTTGGTGGATGATACGTTCGGTACTAATTAATCTTCTACTCATTATTACTTGTGCGTTGAACGCGCAAGAATTGCCAAAAAATATTTTGGGAAAAGTATTCCGAACTGCATTCGTTCAGCCTTCTGAATTGTATGGAGTATTCGACAGCACGGAGAGTTATTTCGTCAGTCATTTCGACTCGGTTGTTCAATCACCATTCGATTTAAATTGCTTGTTGGCTGGAGGCAAAATTTGGCATAGAGGCATTCAAACCCATTTTAAAGGATACATAACCGTAGACACAACAGTGGCGATTCAATTGCCTACGGATAGTTTAGAAGCGTCTGAAACAGATACTTTTTGGGCATTGGTATCGCCTGAGATGAAGATACCGGGCACAACTTTGTGTAAGTGTGAAGGTGAAATTATCCTGTCTGAGAATGATACTACGCAGTACATAGGCAACTTTCAGGGCACATTTACCCTGTATTTTTATTACAGAGAAAAATCTGGTTTTGTAAAGGCCCTGCCTGCAGATAAAGGATATGGGCTGGAGCCAGGAATGTATATGAATGGTTTTTGGAGATCCAAAGTAACAAAAGATTTCATCTCCATTCCTTTTGCAATCGCTTCGAATCCAATAAAAGCAAGGGAAGACAACCAAAGCGAATTGCCTGATTTACGATTTAGAGAAGATGGTTCTATGAGTTTTAGTAATATTGCAATATTTCCGGAACATTGCCTTAAACCGCAACCGGGATGGTTTCAATGAAAAAACTACAATCCATAATTCTTGGAATCACCTGCATTTTTGCTGTCACAATAGCCGCTACCCGCTGTAGTTATAATGCGCAGGCGCAAAACGACTATTTCTTAAATCTCAATGACACTGTAAAATACGTAGGTAAAGAGGTTTGTAAAAATTGCCATACAAGCCACTATGAGAGCTTTGTGCAAACCGGCATGGGACGCAGTTTTGGTTTAGCAACAAAAAGTAGAAGTCAGGCCCATTTTAATGGGAAAGCGGTATACGATGCGAAAGTAGACATGTACTATGTAGCCCATTGGAAGGACGACTCCATGTTTATCACAGAATACAGGCTGCGCGGCACAGATACCATTCACAAGCGTTCAGTGCCCATTTCACATATCATTGGCAGCGGCCATCATACAAACAGTCATTTTTGGATGGACAATGGGTATGTTTTTCAAGCGCCACTCACCTATTACACACAGAAAGGGCAATGGGATTTGCCTCCGGGTTATGAAGAAACCAACACCCGATTTGGTAGAAAAATCGATATGGAGTGTATGAGTTGTCATAACGCCATGCCTGCCGTGGCAGAAGGCTCCATCAATAAATTTACAAAAATTCCCGATGGAATAGATTGTGAACGCTGCCATGGGCCGGGTGAAGTGCATGTAAAGCTAAAAATGCAGGGTGTGATTGTGGACACATCAAAAGAGGCCGATCGCAGTATTGTAAATCCAGCCCGACTGCCCTGGAAATTGCAGGTAGATGTGTGTCAGCGCTGTCACTTACAAGGGAACAATGTATTGAAACCTGGAAAGACATTTGAGGATTTCAGACCTGGGAAAAAATTAAGTGATGTTTTTCAAGTATGGATGCCCAAGGCACAGGAAGGCAGTTTCTTTATGGCAGGGCATGCCGAACGACTGCAAATGAGTGCTTGTTTTAAAGGCTCAAATAAGGGAGATGTCGAAGCCTACAATCCGGATATGAATTTTACCTGTATTAGCTGTCACGACCCGCATGTGAGTGTTCGCAAAACCAATACGGAGAAGTTCAATAACACGTGTAAAAATTGTCACAATCAAAACTCCACAAAAAGTACCTTGCACACCTGCAGTGAAAATGCGCAGCGGCGCAGCGCTTTATCTAACAATTGCGTAAGTTGTCACATGCCATCCAATAACACAGGAGATATACCTCATGTTACCGTGCATGACCATTACATACGTAAAAATTACAAAGAGAAAACAAAATCAGGAGGAGCATTTGAGCTGTATGCTGTCAATGATGAAACACCGGACAAGCGTTCGGAAACGCAGGCGTATATCACATGGTTTGAGAAATTTAGTCCGTCACAAACGGTGCGCAAAGAGGCTGAGATAAAATTAGAACAATTGGACGAAGACTACAAGCTGCACATTCAATTTTACTATGCAAACGGAGCTTGGGAGAAGGCCATATCTTATGAAGACCGTCTCAAGGAAAGTGAAAAAGATGCATGGACGTGCTATCGCTTGGCAAAAGCTTATGATAAAACGCAGCGCTTGGAAATCGCATTGCAATGGTATGCCCTTGCCATAGAAAAGCTGCCGCTGCACACAGATTTTATTGCAGAATATGCCAATGCCTTGTTGCGAGCAAAACGTGTGCAGGAAAGCGCGAAAATGGCTGAAAAAGCAATAAAAATGCAGGGCACACATGTGTGGGCACTAAGCACCTTCGGCGCCTGCAAAACCTTAGAAGGCAATTTTGGTTTGGCCAAGAAAACCCTTTTAACTGCAATATCCTTAGATCCCGATTATGCGGAGGCCCGCTTGTATTTATCCGAATTATATTCAAGAATTGGGGACAAAATTCAAGCAGATGCTCAGTTAAAAGAAGCCACTCGAATTGCACAGCGCAGGCAATAGTGCCATTGATCCAGTAAAAGCATTGGATTTAATCTCGTTTAAACTCAAAAATAATCTGCAAATTTGCAGGTAGAATGTTAGACAAATTCGGAATTGCAAAATGCATAGCGCGTGAGCTAAAAGATGGCTATTACGTAAACTTAGGTATTGGTATTCCCACCTTGGTGGCGAATTACATTCCCGAGGGAATAGAAGTTGTATTACAATCTGAAAACGGTTTGTTGGGAATGGGCCCCTTTCCATTCGAAGGTGAGGAAGATGCCGATTTGATCAATGCAGGCAAGCAAACCATTACCATGGTGCACGGTGCAAGCATATTTGACAGTGCCACCAGTTTTGGCATGATACGCGCGGGTAAAGTAGATTTAACCGTTCTAGGTGCTATGGAAGTTACCGATACAGGAGATATTGCCAACTGGAAAGTACCGGGTAAAATGGTAAAAGGCATGGGCGGTGCTATGGATTTGGTAGCATCTGCCAGAAATATCATTGTTGCCATGATGCATACCAGCAAAGATGGCGCATCGAAACTGCTCACCAGGTGCACTCTGCCTATAACAGGAATTGGTTGTGTGAAGAAAGTAGTTACAGAGCTAGGGATGTTTGAAATCACCGAACGCGGATTCGAGTTGCGCGAGATAGCCCCAGGGGTTACATTTAATGAAATACGCAGTAAAACTGCAGGCAGATTGGTAATCGAAGGTGAAATACCTGTGATTGCTATTTAATGCACACATTCCATTCACATTTAACGAATAGAATGCGCTAGAATCGCATATTTTAGCGTATTTGCGACCCTATTAATTATTGAATTCATGAAGAAAATCTTAATTGGCTTAATGTCAATGCTTTCCGTGTTTTCTGTGCAGGCCCAAAGACAATCGGGATTGTTATGGGAAATCACTGGAAACGGCCTTACAAAACCAAGTTACGTTTATGGCACCATGCACGTGAGTGACAAAGTTGCTTTTCACTTGGGAGATCCATTTTTTAAAGCGATTAAAAGTGTAGATATCGTTGCATTAGAGCAGAATTTGGATTCTGTATATGATGATTGGTTGGCAATGTACTCCGGCATGGTGAGAGATAAGCACGGTGCGGGTATGGTGGATCATGAGACTTTTAAATTCAATGAGTTTGAAAAAGATGATGTAAAGCAAATCGTAATGGTTGGTCCATTGATTAGCAATGCCATTTTGTACCGCGTAGATCAAATTCAACTTGAATTCCAAGAAGAAACCTATTTGGACATGCTCATCTACCGATTGGGTAAGAAATACGGGAAAAAAACCACCGGAGTTGAGGACATGTATGAGGCAGAACGTTTGACTACCCTGGCTACTGCTAAAGAGGTAAGACGTAAAGACGCCATGGGCGGATATGATGAAGGAGAAACACTTTCAGATTTTTACAGAACTGGTGACCTTACTGCTATCGACTCTTTGAACAAGGTGATGTATAGCGACAACTACTTGGATTATATGTTGTTCAAACGCAACCAAAACATGGTTAATGCATTTGAAGAACTGCGCAAAGGCGGCTCTGTATTCTGCGGCGTGGGTTGTGCGCATTTGCCAGGTGAGGAAGGTGTATTGAGACTATTGGAAAAAATGGGTTACACGGTTAAACCCGTAAAATCAATGTCGTTGAAGCCAAGCAAACAGCTGGAAAAATCGAAAAAAATCATCGTTACCACTCCGGTAACTCCGCAAACCAGTGCTGATAACTTTTTCACAGCGAACCTACCGGGTAAAATTATTCCTATTTACAGGGAGAGCATGTCTAACACATTGTATGTGTCGCTAGATGTTCCTGCAGGTTCTCAGTATTTGGTATACCGTTATCAGGATTTTCCAAGCTTGCGCAATAAAACACGCGAAGATGTATTGCACAGCATTGATAGTTTTATTTATGAAGTTGTCATTGGTAAGATTGATAAACTCACACAGATACAAAATGATCCATCATTGGGCAGACAATCTATTGGTTACGACATTCAATTTACCCGTTTTTCAGGGGATAAAGGACGTTACAAGCTTATCCATACCGGTAGTGAATTGGTATTGATCGGGGTAACAGGCATTAAGAATTTTGCTGAAGGCAAAGAGGCCAGCGCCTTTTTTGGTTCGTTTAAATTAAACAATGCCAATATTGATGAGATGCGCACAATCACATCTCCTGATGGTATTGTACAGTTTGATGCTCCCGCAGCAAAAGACTTTGACGGACAATTGTATCCATCACGCCCAAGCACACCAGAATTCACTTACAACAGAAAATATGCAGGCCGCAGTTACATCACGATGTATCGAAATATGTACAACGGACTTCGCTTGCGCCCAGACACTACAGAGTTGTTATTGGCATCTGAAAGTTTTGGATTCTCGCACAAACTCATGGAAGTATCTGCGGAGTATAAAAACTTCAACGGATATCCCGCGCGTTACAGCAAACTCGAAGACAAAGAAGGAAACAGCTACGCCTTGCGAGTAGTTTTGCGCGGATACAAGTACTTTTTGCAAGCGATAAAAGGAGGTGATTTTAGCGATCCGTTCTTTACCAATGTAAAACTATTGAATCCTCAAGTTTCAGGCGAGGGTATGATGCTGCGTGATACATTCATGCATTTCACGGCCAATAGCCCTGTCTATATGGACCGGAGTAATCTATCACTTCAGTTGGAACGCAACAGAGAGGAAAGTTTCTTCCTCGAAAACAAGCAATTTGGTGAATTGGGACGTCTAAACTGGTTCTCACCCAATAACGACAGAGAATTTGTTGAGTTGCATTATTCTAGATACAGCAGATATGAGCAGTTTAAGGATAGTGCATCTTTTTGGAAACCCTTTCTCAATGATATAGGGTACACCAATCTGCAGGTTATATCTAAAAAATTCACCCATATGAAAGAAGGCTCCAAGTTGGATTTGGTATTGGGTGATACAGGCTCAAGCAGAAGAGTTCGTTCTGCATACATCTTACATGGTGGTGAAATGATAAGTGTGGTTGGTTTTTATGATACCATTTCCGGAATTGGAAACTTTACAAAGCAATTTATTGATTCCTATGTTCCTGTATCAGAAAGCAATGTAAATGTATTCGAATCCAAAGTACCTATGTGGGTTGGAGATATCAATAGCAAAGATTCATCTATGCGCAGAAAGGCTTGGGATGGATTTGACAACTTGTATGTGGACTCAAACCATGCAGAATATTTGGTGAAGGTGTATGATACCATGCAAACCAGCAATCAATTGGTAGATAGAAAGCGGTCTTTGATATACAGAATTGGAGCAACCAAGTCGCACAAGATGCTGCCTGTTTTAACCCGTATTTATAGAAATGCAGGAGACACTTCAGCTTATCAAACCGCAGTTATTGGTGCATTGGGATCATTGAAATCCGTAGCTTCATACAAGCGTGCAAAAGAGTTGTTCTTTGAAGAAACTCCTGTTCCAGATAGCAGATATTCTTTCAATATCAGAAATGCGATTAATGACTCACTCAAATTGGCGGCAGTAATGTTCCCAGATTTGTTTGATGTTATGAATATTGAAGAATACAAAAACACGATTGTGTCCTTCGCCGCTGAATTGGTAGATAGTAATTTCTTAAAACCAGAAGCGTATAAGTCGAAACTGGATGTACTTACTTCTGAAGCCAATATCTTGGTGAAAAAAGTATTGTCATCTGAATCTTCAAAGAAGAATAAAAGTGAATCTTACAGCAGTGATTATTACACCTTGGAGAATTATATAAAATTGTTATTGCCCTTTAAGAACGAGCCTAAAGTTGGGCCAATTTTAGAGAAAGCAAAAAATATTAAACAACGCCAACGCAGAATGGATTTGTATGTACTTATGTTGAAACATGGATATCCTGTGGAAGATAGCGTATTCAACAATTTGGCAGCTGAAAGAGAGCATTCATTAGCGTTGTATCGTGAATTGAAAAAAATCAATCGTTTAGATAAATACCCCACAGCTAAAATAAGCAAAAGTGTCTTTAGCAAAAACGCATATTACAACTACAATTCTAACAAGTATATCAACGGAACAAGCACTGAGATTGATACGATTTATTTGTTAGACAGTGCTCAAGTTCGCTATTGGGATAGCAAAACTAAAATGGAAACTGATGGTTGGATTTACTTAGTGAAATACGATCGAAAGAAGAAAAAGAGCTCCTATGATGAAGGTGAAGATAATGAGGATGTAGAACGCGGCCCAGGCATTAGTGTTTCCAAGCAATTCTACTATGGAGTGGCGGGGCCTCAACCTTTGCACAAAGACTCAATCAATGCGGAACGTTTTATGTTGAATTCAGACAAAGACCATCCGGTAATGAAGGAAGAAAAACAAAGTACCGAGTTCAAAAAGCTGATTAGACGCAGTCAGATTGACCAAATTGCACCTGGATTCTATGGGTTAGATTGGTCTGAACGCTTCAGCTATATGTCTGAAGAGTAAGAATTCAGAAAACCAATATCAGCTCAAATCTCAAATTCTATGTTTGAGATTTGAGCTGATATTTTTTACAGTCCAGTTCATTTTTTGAGTAAATGGCTGTAAGCGCTGCGGGCAACCTGATTTCTCGCAAATAGCGCAAGAGAAATCCAAACAACCGTCTGTATGTACAAAAAGCTCTACCCTTTCGCCAAAGCGATTGGTAAGTAAGGCTTGTAATTTGTCAATCTCATTATGGGCTTCATGCACATTGAAGTACCAAGGCACAGTGAGATGGCAATCCATATGAAGAATTGCGCCGTACTTAATAATTCTGAGGTTATGCAGGTCTACCCAATTCTCGCTTCGATTTTCTTCGAGAAAGGCTACCAGTTCGTTCAATAGCTTTTCATCAGACTCATCCATAATGCCCGCCAAGGATTGTCTTACAATGGCGAATCCACTGTAGATAATATACAGGGAAAAAGTGATGGCAATTACAGAATCTAACCAGGTCCAGCCTGTAAATGAAATTACGATTAACCCTGCCAAAATAGCGAGGGTACTTATGGTATCTGTGTGCAAGTGCTTGCCAGAAGCTGTAAGCGCAAGGCTATGGTTCTGCTTGCCTTTCTTTAAGGCTATAGCACCCACAATAAAATTAATCAACGCAGAGGCTGCTACAATCCAAATTCCGGCTCCATATCCATGAGGGTGTATGGTATTGCCAAAATTCGCAACACTCTCATAAATAATGATGCCGCCAGCGATGGTGATTAAGGTGCCTTCAAAACCAGCAGAAATAAACTCTACTTTCCCATGGCCATAAGGATGGTTGGAATCTCTAGGAAGCGAAGAAAGGTAAATGCTATAGAGGCCAAAGAAGCCACTTAACACATTCACTATACTTTCTAAGGCGTCAGAAAGTACAGAAACAGAACCTGTAATTTGCCAAGCGATTATTTTGCCGATAAACAACACTACAGAAGTAAGCACAACCAGGCGCTGGGCGGCCATATTCTGTGCATTTACGTCTTTCATGAATTCAGGTCAGTAGGCGTATTATTGAATTTTGAATTGTTCTTTTTTGAAGAAGTTTCCTGCTTTTTAAATCCCTTGAGGATATACCAAGCGGCTATAAAAATAATCGCCGCAACGATGACCTCCCAGATAAACAAATTCAACTTGAACTGATCCGTAGTTATACGCATAGTATCTTTCATAATGATTACAAAATAAACACAAAAGGAATGACCATTTCACAAGAAATACTTTTACCGTTAATTTGTTTGGGATTGAATTTTTTAATTTGGTCTAGCAAACGCATGCATTCTTTCTCGATGCCATAACCAAGGGGAATCATATTTTCCTCAATTATATCAACGACTGCGCCATATTTATTCACTACAATTCTAAATTCAACCAAGCCTTGTTGGCTCCATTTTAAGGCTGCTTCTGGATATTCTTGATTGATTTGAACAAAGGCGTGAAATTCATCAATTCCACCAGGATATATAGCTTCCTTAATTCTAGGAGGGCAGTCTTCTCCTTCATATTCTGCATCGATTAACGGGTGAATACACACACTTTGTAATAAATTTCCATGGTCATATTCATCATATCGAGCCATTTTACCACTGGGGTTAAACATGATAGCCCTGCCATGTATTTTACCTAACGAATCATAGGATTCGCAATTAAAGAAGGCTCCATTTTCATAATATTGGGTATCCCATACAACGCGGCCGAAATAATAATTTGCTTTCCTTCTAAAATTGCCTAAATCATCATATTCCAACCACAAACCGTGTAAGGAGTCATTTACAAAATTGCCTCCTGCATGAATTCTGCCTGAAGTATCAAAAATTAGCGTTTCTCCATTACGCAGGTTGTTGCTGTAAGTGTATAATCTAACCAAACCAGACTGGTAATATCGTTTTGCATCGCCCTGTTTTACCCCTCTTACATAATTTACTTCGGAATAAATTCTACCCTCCTCGTCAAAGTATTCCCAAAGTCCATCATTCCAGCTTTGAAGCAGTATACCTCTTGACCTTATTGAACCACTGGGCCAAAGATTTTCTATGTAACAATTTCTGAGGTCATTGCCCATATCGCGGGCATATTTCCCTTGCGCAATTTTACCTTTTGGATTCTTCGAATAGGTTTCGAAATAAACCGTATCATAGGATTCGGTGAGACTCACAATGAAATAGGCATCTCTCTCCTTTCCCACAATCCTGTGATTATGATCGGTGTAAACGATGCGTTTAATAGGCTGGGCCAGCGCTGTTATTGACAGCGTAAGGGCACAAAAAAGTAGTATTTTAGATTTAAAGCAGCCTCCCATAGCAAGTTCAAAAATAGAGATGTTCTAGGGGCCAATGCAAATCATATACCATGGGTGACTACAGAATTGGTCATGCATGATTTTTTCTAAATTTAATCACAGTGCTACCAACGCAAGCAAAGCCTTTGTAAATTGCGACCCAATGGAACCCAATACATATATCACCACCCACAAAGACCGTTTTCTTGAGGAATTGTTCGATTTGTTGAGAATCCCAAGCATTAGCGCAGATCCTGGATTTGCAGGCGATGTAAAGCGCTGTGCCGAAGTAGTTGCAGACCACTTGCGCAATGCAGGTGCGGAGAATGTAAGTATTGAAACTACTGCCGGCCATCCTATTGTATATGGTGAAAAAATATTTGATCCAAGCTTGCCTACTGTATTGATATATGGGCATTATGATGTGCAACCTTCAGCACCTGATGAATTATGGATAACGCCTGCATTTGAGCCCAATATTCGCGATGGTAAGATTTATGCACGAGGCAGTGCAGATGACAAGGGTCAATTTTTCATGCATGTTAAGGCATTTGAAACCATGGTGCAAACAGGAACACTGTCCTGCAACGTAAAATTCATGATTGAGGGTGAAGAAGAAGTAGGAAGTTCGAACCTTGGTCCTTTTTGTATTGCGAATAAAGAGAAATTGAAATCTGATGTTATTTTGATTAGCGATACGTCAATGATTGCAAATGACACGCCGAGTATAGATATTGGATTGCGTGGTTTGAGTTATGTAGAAGTTGAAGTCATAGCTGCAAATCGCGATTTGCATAGTGGAGTATATGGCGGTGCAGTAGCGAATCCAATCAATGTATTGTGCAGTATGATTGCTTCAATGCATGATGAAAACAAGCATATCACCATACCTGGATTTTATAACAATGTGCTAGAAACTTCCGCAGAAGATAGAGCCGCTATGGCGAAAACGCCGTTTGACGAAGCAGAGTATATGCGTGATTTAGGCATTGATGCTGTTATGGGCGAAAAAGGATTTTCTACCATTGAACGCACCGGCATTAGACCTACCTTGGATGTAAATGGTATCTGGGGTGGTTACACAGGAGAGGGTTCAAAAACCGTATTGCCGTCTAAAGCATTCGCTAAAATCTCTATGCGCTTGGTACCAAACCAAAGTATGGAAGAAATCACAGAATTGTTTTCAGCGTATTTCACGTCAATTGCACCTGCAGGTGTGAAAGTTGAGGTTAGACCCCACCACGGTGGAGAGCCTGTGCTCACGCCTACAGACAGCATCGCTTATAAAGCAGCAGCCGCCGCCATGACCGATACATTTGGTAAAGAGCCCATTCCAACACGCGGTGGAGGAAGTATTCCTATCGTAGCCTTGTTTGAAAAAGAATTGAAAACCAAAGTAGTACTTATGGGATTTGGACTCGACAGTGATGCCTTGCACTCACCCAATGAGCATTACGGTTTATTCAATTATTACAAAGGAATTGAAACCATTCCGCGCTTTTTTGAACATTTTGCACGGTTAAGTCGTTCCTGATTATTGAGGGAATCTGCCCATGGCCCTGTTAGACAGTGAAACATATAGTGCATATAAGAAAGAGCTGCTCAAACAGTATCGACATCTATTAAAATCTTTAGGTAAAGACAGGCCTCAAGAAAAAATAGATATTGTTCGCGATGCTTTTGATCTGGCAGCTAAGGCCCACGATGGCACCATTCGCAAGAGTGGTGAACCTTATATATTTCATCCTTTAGCTGTTGCACAAATAGCAGTAGGTGAACTGGGCTTGGGCGCCACCAGTGCTGCCTGTGCCCTGATGCACGATGTGGTTGAAGACACCGATGTTACGCTAGAGGATATTGAACATAAATTCGACAGCAAAACAGCAGCTATTATTGATGGTCTTACAAAGATCTCTACAGTTTTTGATACCGTAGAAAAGGACAGCAGCATACAAGCCGAGAATTTCAAGAAGATGCTCCTCACCTTAGGGGAGGACTTAAGGGTAATTCTTATTAAGCTTTGCGACCGCTTGCACAACATGCGCACATTGGATACGGTTTCTGAAAAAACCAGGCTTAAAATCGCCTCAGAAACCCTGTTTATTTACGCACCCCTCGCCCACCGTTTGGGTTTGAATGCCATTAAAACCGAAATGGAAGATTTGGCATTGAAGTATACAGAACCTTCATTATTCAAGGAGATAAGCGATAAAATTGCCGACAGTAAAACCCAGAGGCAGCGGTATATCAAAGAATTTATCGATCCAATTAAAGAGGAATTAGATGCATCGGGATTGGTAATTACAGAAATAAAAGGCAGACCCAAGAGTATTTACAGCATTGCCCAGAAAATGAAAAAGCAGAACATCCCTTTTGAAGAGGTGTTTGATGTTTTTGCAGTCAGGGTAATTGTAGACTCACCCTATTTTCTAGAAAAAGCCGACTGCTGGAAAGTTTACAGCATTATTGCGGACAAATACAGATCGCATACCAATAGACTGCGCGATTGGCTGAGCCACCCTAAAAGTAATGGTTATGAGGCATTACACACCACGGTTTTGGGCCCGAAGGGGCAATGGGTAGAATTACAAATTCGCAGCAAGCGCATGGATGACATTGCGGAACGCGGTTTGGCTGCACACTGGAAATACAAGCAAGGAAGCACCGTAGAAACGCCTCAAGATGCCGCATTTGAAAATTGGTTAAATCTTGTAAAAGAGACCTTGGAGAACAAAGACCTGAGTGCTCTGGATTTGGTAAATGAATTCAAGTTTTCTGTACTTGGTGAAGAGATTTATTTATTTACCCCACGAGGAGATGTCAAAAACCTTCCTGCAGGAAGCACTGCATTGGACTTTGCCTTTGCCATCCATAGTGAAGTTGGCAAGTGTACCATTGGCGCAAAAGTGAATCACAAATTGGTGCCAATAAACCATGTGTTAAAGAATGGAGACATTGTTGAAATATTAACCACGCAAAAAGCAAGGGTAAATTCAGACTGGCTCACCATTGTAATTACAGGTAGGGCAAGAAGTAAAATTCGTGAGCATTTAAAAACCGAGAAAAGCAAGCAGTCCGCATTAGGCAGAGAAATCGTAGAAAGAAAATTCAAAAACCAAGGGCACGATTTCACAGAAAAGAACATCAATAAATTGATAAAATTCTTTTCGAAACAAAGTGCAGCAGAGTTTTACCATGCTGTAGCCATTGGCGATATCAGAAGCGATAAATTGCGCATTGGCGAGATTTTGGTCAAAGAGCAAAAAGTACAGGAAACATCGCGACAGCTAGTTGAGAACAAAGAAAAGCCTGCTAAAAAACCTACAAAAAGTGCCTTAAGTTTAATTGTAGTCGGTGATGACTTTGAAATGGATTACAGCCTTGCAAAATGCTGCAATCCATTGCCTGGTGATTCAATATTTGGTTTCATTACCGTGGGTGAAGGTGTAAAAGTGCATCGGGTAAACTGTCCCAATGCCACCCGTTTGATGAGCCAGTATGGGTATCGGATTATTCCAACCCAGTGGAGAACGGATGGATACAACAAAAAATTCGAGGCCAAATTAAGTGTGAGTGGGATTGATGACGTAGGTATTGTAAGCCGCATTACGGATATTATTTCTAAAGACATGGAAGTGAATATGAAAAGCATCAATATTCGTGGAAATGATGATGGCACCTTTGAAGGGCAGCTGGAAGTGTTTCTGCATGATTTAGAACACCTAGAGCAATTGATAGAGAAGCTGCGGGGTACACACCAATATATCCAAGTAAAGCGCATGGATGACTAATTCTGTGTCTAGATAGTCGTTAAATTCACTATTCTTATCGTAATTGCATTTAATGCAATTCACCTTTTGCTCCCTTATTGTATACTTGTATAAAATATCGAAAACATGGCTACACTACCTATCATTCTCGCGCTTTTTGCCGTAATCCTATTGATTAAATCCATAAAAGTTGTTCCTCAACAAAACGCCTATGTGGTGCAGCGTTTGGGTAAATTTCAAGAAGTGCTTCAGCCGGGTATTAACTTTATCATACCCTTTATCGATAGCATTGCCTATAAGCACTCGCTAAAGGAAATGGCCATGGATATTCCCGAGCAAATTTGCATAACCAAGGATAACGTTCAAGTTGGTGTGGACGGTGTGGTTTTTATCCAGGTTGTAGATGCGCGACAAGCTTCTTATGGTATCGCCAATTACAAATTTGCTGTTGGCCAATTGGCACAAACCACCATGCGAAGTGAGATTGGTAAAATCGACTTAGATAAAACATTTGAAGAAAGAACGAACATCAATAGTCAAGTTGTTGCTTCTATAGATGAAGCTTCTATAGGATGGGGTGTAAAAACCCTGCGCTATGAAATCAAGAATATCACCCCTCCCAAAACCGTACTTATGGCTATGGAAAAGCAAATGCAAGCTGAACGTGAGAAACGCGCCGTAATTTTGCAATCTGAAGGGGAAAAGCAAAGTGCTATTAACCAAGCAGAGGGACAAAAAGAGAAGGTTGTACTTGAGTCAGAAGCATTGCGCCAACAACAGATTAATGAGGCTGAAGGACAAGCGGAAGCCATTCGAAGTATTGCAATGGCAACCGCAGATGGAATTCGCGCTGTTGCCTCTTCTCTGAATGAAAAAGGCGGAATGGAAGCCGTACAATTACGCGTAGCGGAGCAGTTGGTGGAACAGTATGGTAAATTGGCTAAATCAACCAACACCATGATACTTCCAGCAAACTTTGCCGATATGGGCAGCATGATTACTGCTGCTATGGGTGTTATTAAAAACCAAAATGATACCAAAAAGTGAATACAGAAACCATTTGGGCTATCGCCGGCGTTGGAATGATCATAGCTGATCTTTTGTTCGGCACCTTTTTTATCTTATTCACTGGCGCAGCAGCCTTGATTACTGCCCTTTTGATTTGGACAGGCATACTGCCTCAAGACCCAACCTGGCATTGGGTTTCATTTGCAGTGTTATCTACCTTGGGACTGCTGTTATTCCGTAAAAAACTAAGTTCATTGTTCGGTAAAGATGGCAAAGAGACCTATGATGACCATAAAGGTCAAATTGTAGTTGTAAAAGACACCATTTTAGCCCATAGCCGCGGTAAGGTGATGTATAGAGGCACTGAATGGTATGCCCAATCAGAAAACGCTTTAGAAATCACCACGGGAACTGAGGTAATTATTGTCGCTACCGAAGGGATTACATTGATTGTAAAACCCATATAGAAAATGGCCTAACTTTAAACTCAGGCGCGGTTTTTGCATCTAAAAAGAATATGCGAAATTTTCGTAGGGTTTTCCTATACATTTTTATTCTCGCTTTCATCGCCAACCTACAAGGACAGTCAATATTCGGAACGGTGCGCGAAGTGAATACGGAAAAACGTTTGTACAATATTTCTATTCAAATTTTCAACTTGCGCGACAGCAGCCGTCAAGAAACCATAACCGATAGCTTAGGTACTTTTAACTTAAACAGCGGAAAAGGCATTTTCAGGGTTGTTGTAAAACAGGAAGGGTTTTCATCCTTTGTAACCGTGGCGAGAACCTTTAGCGGTGATGCCAATTTGGGATTCATAGAACTTATTGACTCATCCAAGACAACTGGAACTGCAGTGATAAAGGCGCAGGTGGCCCCTGTGAACCAAAATGGCGATACTACAGAGTATAAC
>JBEIRK010000116.1:0-8031 GCA_040376005.1 Flavobacteriales bacterium | reverse complement strand
CCCAATAGAATCAAACCCTTCAATTTCATGAGATGCAATGATACTGTGTTTTTAATAAAAAAGCCGCCCCATCAGAAGGGCGGCTTTCTTTATACAATCAACTCGTGAATTAATAATCTAGATTTTTAAGTGCATCCGCTTTCGCGTTGGCGTCCGGGTCGTAACTACGACCAATCCATCCATATACCTTCACTTTTATTTTTTCATTTAACAAGTACATGGCAGGTACCAATACCAGTGTAATAATGGTCGCAAAACCCAAACCATAGATCATGGTCCAGCTTAGCGGACCCCAGAAGGCTACACTATCACCACCAAAGAATATGTGTGGATTAAATTCCGTGAACAAGGTTACAAAATCAATATTCAATCCTGTAGCCAAAGGTATGAGGCCAAGAATAGCAGCACCTGCGGTAAGCAATACCGGTGTCATTCTTGTACGACCTGCTTCTATAATGGCGTCGTACAACGGCACGCCTTCGTGGCGCAATAGGTCTGTGAATTCTACCAACAAAATACCGTTTCGAACCACAATACCCGCCAAGGCCACAATACCAATGCCGGTCATTACCACAGAGAAGTCCATGTCGAATATGGCAAAGCCAAGCAATACTCCAATTACAGAGAAGAAGATTTCAGTAAGGATAATGATAGGCTTAGAAATAGAGTTGAACTGCGTTACAAGAATGATAATAATCAAGCCAATAGAAGCCAACATTGCGGTACCTAAGAAGCCCGCTGTTTCTGCTTGTTCTTCTTGCTCTCCTGTCATCACCACTTCTACATCAGCAGGTACTTGGAATTCATTGATAGCATTTTTTACCCCTTCTACAACTTCATTCGGCGCAAACTCAGGCAAGGCATTGCTCGCAAGTGTAATTACGCGCTTTTGATTCAATCGGTTGATACCACCATAGCTGTTTGGATACTCAACCGAAGCAACTGCGGATAAAGGCACTTGACGCATCATTCCACCCATTAACATGTCTCTATAGGTAATGCGCATATTCAACAATTCATCCAAACGGTTTACTTGTTCTTTTTTCAAGCGCACCATAATAGGATAGTCCTCATTGTTGTCTTTGAACTTACTGGCTTCAGCACCATAAATACTATTTCTTAGCGCCATGCCTATTTGAGCTGTGCTAATACCAAGTCTATTGGCGCGTTCGCGGTCTATTTTTACAAACACTTCGGGTTTAGAACTTACGAAGTCACTCTTCAATTCTTCAACACCTGGGATTTGCTTTTCATCCAAGAATCGCTTTAGCTTAGAGGCAGTAGATACCAGGGCATTGAATTCATCGCCGCGTATTTCAATGTTAACTACCTTACCCACAGGAGGACCATTTCTTTCTGGCTCTACCACGATTTCAACCCCAGCAAAACCTTTGAGTTTGGCGCGGATTTTCTCCAACAATTCTTGCGTGCTTTTGCCATCGCGTTTGCTGAATTCTACAAAAGCAACTGTGATCTTCGATTTGTTCGATGCCGTACTTCTATCGCCGCTGTTCGGGTCAGTTGCTCCTACAGCCACGTTAGAAATGACACTTTCTACCAATGGGTTGTTTTTGCCAATCACATCAAATACCATTTTCTCCGCTTTGCGGGTGATGCTGTCTGTGAATTGAGCATTTGTGCCAACAGGTAAGGTCATATACACATAGGTGAAATTCGGCTCAGCCTGAGGGAAGAATTGAACACCTGGTTTGCGAATGGCCGTAACAACAAAAGAGAAAATAAGCAGTAGGAATGTCGCTACAAGTAGCCAAATCGGTCTGCGTCCTTTTAATGCCCAATGGATTAATTTGGTGTATCTGTTTTGGAACTTTGGCCATGCATTGTGCTGGAATTTTTCAATCACGTTGATGAGCCAAAATTTGTGCAAGCTGTAAAAGCCAAACATTACTAGGATGAAGTTGCCGCCACCAAAGCTGCCCGAGATATAAAATAACAAGGCCAACACACCAAATACAATGGCTGTATTTCTATAGCCTTTGGTCAATTTTTTTGCTTCTTTATTTCCAGCCTCATGTGGCTTCATGAAGTCGACCGCAAATACGGGATTCATGATATAGGCCACGAGTAAGGATGCCAATAAGGTAATAATCAGCGTAACAGGCATAAAGAACATGAATTTACCTACGATTCCTTGCCAGAATGCCAAAGGAATAAACGGAGCTAAGGTGGTTAATGTTCCAGAAAGTACGGGCAAGAAAACCTCACCCGCTGCTTTTTTAGCTGCCGTTTTGATAGGAATGGCGCCATTTTTGAAAATCCTATGGGTATTTTCAATTACCACAATCGCATCATCAACCACAATACCCAAGGCCAAAAGGAAGGCAAAGAGTACAATCATATTGAGGCTAAACCCAAGGGTAGGGAACACCAGGAATGCTACAAAACAGGAGAGGGGCACCGATAACGCCACAAATATGGCATTGGTAGCACCCATGAAGAACATGAGAATTAAGGTAACCAACACGAAACCAATGATAATGGTATTGATCAAATCATGAAGCGTAACGCGGGTTTGGGTGCTTTGGTCACCCGTAAATACCACTTTCAAATCCGCGGGGTAGGCTTTGGTTTTTTGAAGGTCCTCAATAATCGCGCGACAGTTATCGCTGGCTTCAATGAGGTTTTCACCAGAACGTTTTACAATGTTTAGGGTAATTACCTGCTTGCCTTCAAGGCGGGCATAGCTTTCCTTTTCTTTAAATCCATCTATGATTTCAGCAACATCTCTCAAGTACAAAGTAGCACCTGCGCTGCTGCGAATAATCATGTTTTCTAAATCCTCTTTGGATGAAAATTCGCCACTCACAGAAAGGGAACGCTTCATATTTCCTACGTCGATATTGCCGCCAGAAATACGCATGTTTTCGTATTGAATGGAACGGGTAACATCGTCAAAAGACAAACCTGCTGAGGTCATGGCTTGCACATCTAGGTTAATTTGAATTTCCCTGTCACGTGCACCTACCATATCTACCCTTGTGATTTGCTTTAGGCTTTCAATGCGGTCCTTCGCAATTTCAGCGAATTTCTTCAGGGTTTGAAGGTCGTAATTCCCTGCAATATTGATATACATAATGGGCATATCACTGAAGTTTACTTCCATTACTGTAGGGTCATTCTGCAAATCGCTAGGAAGGTCCGCCTTAGCCTTGTCCACCTCATCCTTTACCTTTCGCTTTGCATCGTCTACCTTTACATCTGTATTAAATTCAACAGTAATGATACTGAAGTCCTGTATACTTTGGCTCTTTAACTTTTTAACCCCGCTGATAGATTTAATCTTTTTCTCAATCGGTTTGGTAATCAGGTTTTCAATATCCTTTGGTGAAGAACCAGGATAAATGGTTTGCACATATATCGTAGGAATTACGATATCCGGAAATCTTTCCTTAGGTAATTTTATGTAAGATAAAATCCCGGCAAATGTGATAAATAGTGTAAGAATATAGATACTGGTTTTGTTATCTATACTCCAACTACTGGGTTTGAATTCTTTGAATTTCAGGTCCATAATGTGGTGTTTTACCTGTATTATTTACTTTCGTTGCTCAAGCTGATGGTCTGTCCATCAATAAGTTCTTGGTAACCGTTTACAATTACCACATCACCCAGTTTTAAGCCCTCGAGAATTTCGGTTCTGTTATCCCCGGTGCGTCCTGTTTTTACAGGGGTTCTGTGCGCAATGCTCTTGCCATTTTCTTGGGTAACGGTAACTACATATTTCTCTTCTTCTGCAGTTTGCACGCAATTGGTGGGCACTGACAACGCCTTCGCATTTGTGTAATCAATGATTTGCAAATTGGCAATCATATTTGGCTTGATATTCTCTGTTTTTGGAATGCTAACCTCAATTCTAAATGTGCGGTTCAAAGGATCTATCAATTTGCTCGCAAAAGTGATTTTTGCTTCTACTTTTTTATTCAAATCAGGGAATTCAATGAAAACCTTGTCGCCGGATTTGATTTTGCTAGAATAGCTTTCCGCAACATCGGCAACCACTTTCATTTGACTCAAGTTTACCACTTTGAACAAAGGCATACCTGGAGAAGCAATTTGACCAATTTTAGTGTCTACACTTTCTACAGTGCCTGAAATTGGCGATTTGATGGTATACATTGAAATTTGGGCATCCATGGTCGCCAAATTCTTCTCTAGCGCTTCTTTCTGATTCTTTGCACTCAAATACTGAATTTCAGTACCCACCCCTTGCTCATACAAGCGTTTTTGTTTGTTGTACAAAGTGGTTGCAAATGAAAGTTGCTGTTCGATTTGAGCCCTGCTTTGCTTCAGTGTTGCATTGTCCAAATAAGCAAGTGCTTGACCCACGCGCACAGCATCGCCTGCTTTTACCAGCACTGAGGTAACAGTTGATGGAACTTGTGCCGTAGCAATGGTGCTCTGATCCGCATCTGCTTTGCCACTAATGTTGAGATAACTATTAAAAACAGCAGTTGAAATGGCTTCGGTTTCAACCAATTTGCCACCGTCTTCCTTAGGGTCTAACTTGCTAATTTCATCTTCAAGTTGCTTGGCTTGGGTTTGCAATTTTGCAATCTCAGCCTTGAGTTTTGAAAGTTCAGCCCTTTTTTTATCTAGGCCGTCTGTTTTGCCTCCGCAAGCAGAAAGTGCTACAGATGCTGCAATAAGTATTGAATATACGGGTTTCATGTATGTGTTTTTATTATTTGGTTAAGTCTTCTCCAACTGCTTTTTTCAAATCCAATTTGCTTACAGTTAAATCGTATAAAGCATTCATGTAATTGGTTTGTGCAGTCTTTAATTCGGTCTCTGCCTGTGTGATTTCCAAGGTGCTACCTACACCTTCTTTGAATTTTATATTCGTTTTTTCGTAAATTTCTTTGGCCAAATCCAAATTGAGTTTAAGTTCCGCGGCTTGTTTTAAATTCGTCGCATAGCTCAATTTTGCATTGGTATATTCCAAGGTAGCGGCGTTTTCAAAATTGCGCATGTCATTTTCTGTTTTCATTCTGCGCAAACGCACATCCATTATCTGGCTTTGTTTGCGGAATCCATCAAATACAGGAACCGATAAGTTTAATCCCCATAAGGTTGCCGGCACAAAGCTATTGTTTATAGGGAGGTCGCTTTTGAAAAAGTTAAATTCGCTACGGTTGGTGGTGCGCTGATGCTGCATAAAGCCTACCAATGTTGGCAAATAACCCATTTTATAACGCTTCTCATCCAAATAGGTTAAGGCCAAACCTTGGGTCATGAGTTTGTGCTCAATTCTGTTCTTTACATTGAATTCATTTTCAGTGCTTGCTGCCAAAGGAATAGAGGCATTCACAGTCTCTAAATCATCTGTCAAGGTGAGGGGTTGGCGCACATCCATGCCCATTTGTAGTTTAAGCAAGTTTTTGGTCAACTCAACCGCGTTTAACAACTTTTCACGCTGCACTTTTAAATTGGAAACTGCCAATTGCAGGCGCTGCACATCTAGTTTTTCAGCAAAACCTTCATCATACAGTGCAGATACATCCTTCAAGCTTTTCTCTAGCGTATTGAGGTTGCTATTGATTAAATCAATGTTTTTTGATGTAGTTAAAGCAAGCAAATACGCTTTTGCCACAGTCATGTGTAAGTCCGTTTTGCTTTTCACAGTCATGGTTTGGGCTAGTTGTACATAATCTTCTGCGGCTTTCAATCCCAAGAAAAAGGTACCGTCAAACAATAACTGATTCAGCCCAATGCTGGCATTGGCAGAATATTTTTGTTGAAAACGGAAGAATAGAAATTCAGGCTGTCCACCCAAAAAGTTCTTTACATAGTTTCCGGGAATTTGAATGTAATCATTGTAGCCTGCGCCTGCGTTGATTTGCGGCAGACCAGCAGATTTGATGGTTTTCACCGTTTGGGCTGCAATGAGAACGTCTGTTTCCGCATTTTGGTAAACAGGACTGTTTTTCTCTGCAAATTCCAAAGCGTCTTTAAGGCTCATAGAGGTTGTTACCTGAGCTTGCATTGTTCCAGCAATTGCAAATGCCAGTATCGTGCTAAAGAGTTTCATATAAAGTGTCGTGTATTATTTTTCTTGAATGAATGTTTCTGCCGCAGTCAACCCTTCCGGGGTGGTAATGGCGTGTAAATGATATTTCATGATTTGAGTGTACAAATCTGCGTAGTTGATGTTTTCCTTGCCACCTGCCAATATTTCTGGTCCATGGTCCATGAGGCATAAGTATAAATTTGCCACACTTAGCACATCAATGTCAGCTCTGTAAAATCCCTGCTCGATTCCGCGTTGTAAATTCTTGGTTACCTTTTCCAAAAAAGTGTTTTTGCGGTAGGTGATAAAATGGTGGTGCAATTCAGGATGGTACTTCTGTAAGTCATATATCATACTCGGATTTACATCCTTTAAATAGCTAGAAACAAAATTTGCGATTTGCAATACCTGCTTCACAGGATGCGGTTCCGCGTTAAGAATTTTATCTACTTGCTCCTCAATAACCTCTAAATCTTTGTTGATTGTTTGGATGATGAGATCGTTTTTATCTCTAAAACAGCGGTACAGCGTTTTTTTAGAAATAGACATCTCACGGGCCACATCATCCATGCTCACACTGCGCACACCGAACCGCCTAAACATTCCCCATGCGGTGTCAATAACCTTTCGAACCTGTTCCATGTCGTTTTTCGGGCGCAAATATAGGAGAAAGAAACTTTGGAAACTATGGTGTCTTAGAAAGTTTCCTAAGTTTTCGACGAAAGTTGTTGCAACATCTATAATGGGTGTTTTCTTCTTTTGCCTTTCTTTGCGAAGTGCGATTATTTTTTTCTATAACATTGCTTGCAAGCACATTGCTGCTGCAAGCCCAAAGTCAAGATTCTATACTCTTTAAAAGAATTCATAATGAGGCCTTGTTACGCGGACAATGCTATTCCCGTTTGGGTGAATTGTGCAAAACCATAGGCCCGAGACTGAGTGGGAGTGACGCTGCAGAAAACGGAATCACTTGGGGTGTGAACATGTTGAATACCTATGGTTTTGATTCAGTGTATACACAACCGGTGTGGGTGCCTCGCTGGGAACGTGGTGACAAAGAGAATTTATGGCTGCACTCAACCGTATTTACCAAAGAGCTCAAATCGGGTTTCCCTGCAGATTATAACTGCGAAGCCTTTACGGAACAAGAGATTAAGCCGGCCTCAAAATACCAATTGCAAGCTTGTGTATTGGGCGGTTCTATTGGGACTATAGGTGTAATGAAAGGTAAGATTGTGCTAATCAACTCATGGTCTGAATTGGATTCCTTAGGTAAAATAGGTGCACTTAAAGACAAAATAGCGTTTTACAATCGGGCTTTTGATGAGAGTTTATTGAATACGTTTGCCGCCTATGGTGCCTGCGTAGGGCAGCGTTTTTCAGGTGCTTCTAAGGCCGCGGCATACGGTGCAAAAGCGGTGCTGGTAAGGAGCATGACCAACCGTTGCGACCTGCATCCGCACACAGGGTTTATGGGATATGCCGATACTAATGTTAAGATTCCTGCCATGGCTGTGGCATCAGCAGTAGCAAATATGTTGGAAAACTTGGTGCACAAGGACCCTGATTTAGAGGTAAGCCTGGAGCTGAATTGCCGCACCTTACCGGATAGATTGTCATCCAACGTGATTGCAGAAACGAAGGGTTCACAATTCCCGAGTCATTATATCGCATTTGGTGGGCACTTTGATTCATGGGATGAAGGAGAAGGTGCCCATGATGATGGCGCAGGTTGTATGCATGCATTTGAAGCCTTGCGCATACTAAAAGCTGTTGGCTATGAGCCCAGACATTCGTTGCGCTGTGTATGGTGGATTAATGAAGAAAACGGATTAAGAGGAGCTACCGAATATGCACGTTTGGCAAATCAAAATGGAGAAGTGCATGTTGCGGCCTTGGAAAGTGACAGAGGAGGCTTTGTTCCGCGCGGTTTTGGCGTGGATTCAACTCTGTGGCAACATGTTGGGCAGTTTAAAGCCTTGCTCGAGGCCTATAACATTGGT
>JBEIRK010000225.1:0-2280 GCA_040376005.1 Flavobacteriales bacterium | reverse complement strand
GTCTCGCTTGTAACAGGGCTTGATGCTTTAAATTTTCAAGTATGTTTTTTGAATAAGTTTTAGCTACTTCATTCACAAACCCTTGCTGTAAATAGGTGTAACCCGCATAGAGAGATAAAAACAAACCCTGTCTCTGCAAAATATGAATGTTTCCATTGATATCAATACCTGGCGTGCGCGTCGCATTGTAGTTTACGGGCGACCAAGGTTTCTGAATGCTGTCTTTTACCCAATCTACCATCCCGTTAATTTGACGCAAGAAAACCGTGGCTTGTATCATGCCTTTGCTACGCACACTGCGAAAACCCAACTCGCCGCTTCTGCTATTTTCAGGTTGCAAATTGGGATTGCTTATATTTGAAGGACCTCGGTAATAAAGGTCTGTAAAGCTTGGGATACGCTGTGCAGTTCCGGTGTTGAAGAACAGTTTGGTGTTTTCACCCAAGGTGTATCCCAATTCTAGACCAGGAAATACACCCCAACCAAAGTCGGAATTATACAAGGCATACACGCCTAATAAACCGTAGATGCGCGGATTTTTATTCCATAAAATCTCACCCGAAAATCCGGTATTGCTGCGTTCACGACGGCCTAAATTATTGCTGCGAATGAGGTCTTGGCGGTGCTCAGCTCCAAAGGCGTACTGCCCAAAAGCAGTATTGCGACGCGCATGAATGGCTGGGGTAATGCTGTGTGTATAATGGCGGTTTTGAAACACTGCAGGTTTTTGACGGATATAAATATAATGGTCATAATTATAGCGCCATGCAATTTCTGGGGTAATGACAAAATTGCCTACACGCTGACTCCAGCGGCCCGCGGCCAAACCTGTTTCTACGGCTTCTTCGCTTTCCTTATCGCCAGGGGATGCGTAAAATGCATTGGCTCCAAAAGAATTGTTTACGTACCCACCTAAGAGTTGCAGGTTGGATTTTTCCGAAAAAGTGCAGCGACTCGAGCTGAAAAACTTGTAATTGGTATACCCTGTATTGTATCGGTAGCCATTGCCTTTGTCTATACCGGCTGAAAAAAGTTGATTCCAATTGCCCGCCTTAAATCCAGTTGCCGCAGCAATGCCATAATTGTTAAAGGTGTTATCATTGGATGTGTCCTTATCGAAACTGCTGCCTACATAGGTTCTTACTTGCGCAAAATCTGTGGCTGCTTTTTTGGTGATAATATTGATGGCACCTGTAAGTGCGTTGATTCCATAAATGCGTGCTGCCGCGCCTTTTAGAATTTCTATGCGTTCAATGGCCTCAAGCGGAATGGGAATGTTCATCATATTGTGCCCGGTTTGCGGATCCGTCATGCGGATTCCATCTATGAGCACCAATGATTGCTCAAAACTACCACCCTGAATACTTATATCGCTTTGCGCACCCCAAGGCCCGCGCTGACGCACATCCATACCTGAAACCCATGCCAAAACTTCAGCTACTGAAGTCACGGACATTTTGCGTATTTGCTCTGCGCTGATTATTTGAATATTGCGGTTGGCTTCAAAATGGGTTTGCGATATGCGTTCACTTTGAATTCTCACTGCGGCAATTTCCGCACTGTCGGTGATTTGTGCCTGAAATTCAGCATAGGAAAGCAGACCCAGTGCTGCCAGTTCCGCACTATCGGTAATTTGTGCCTGAACTCCGGCGCAGGAAAGCAGCCCCAATGCCGCCAGTAATTTCCCTTTCATGGGGGCAAAATTACCTTTTCTTTGTTTGCAATGGATAATCTCTCGCAATAATTGCTGTAGATAAAGTATAAAAATTATATCCTAAATGGCTTTATAACATGGGGTTGTGCGTGTAAATAATCTGTTGAAAAACTCTATGAATTGCACCATAATTATTTGTTTAAACGAATAGAAAAAGTGTAGAAATTACACAGTGAAAAACAAGGAATAAAACGCGTATTCGATACCGTGGTGTAAAAATACAAAGCCCCGCTACACCATGTGCAGCGGGGCTTTGTTAGGCGTGTGCTAATTATTTATCGAACGCTTTGTCGATCAATTCGAGCAAGTAGGTTCTGTGATCGCGGGTTTCTTTATCCGGACTTACCGCCAATTTTAATTTTTTCTGTAAGTCAAGGAGTTGTGCAGTAGCTCTTGCTTGCGAAATGTTGTCGTAAGGCACCGCATTTTTAAATCCAGCTATGGCAGTCAAGTATTTTACATAATTGATTTGCAATACCTGACGATGTGAATTCACCGAACCCGCCATGTCATCTTTGAAGATAGCATCGGTAAGGTCGGTCATCATTTCACCTACAGAGTAAAGG
>JBEIRK010000243.1:0-1881 GCA_040376005.1 Flavobacteriales bacterium | reverse complement strand
TCTGTGCCGAGTCCACGGCTGGTAAACATCCATGTAAATGCACCGAGCATCATGCCATTCATTAAAAGCAGATATACTGTTCCCAGGCAAAAGAGGCTACCAAAAACCAAGAAAAAGGCGGCGACTTTTAAATTGTTTCCGGCGATATAGGCAAACATGCTACCGGGACTGCTTTGTTTGTACACTCCTAGGGGATCCCCTTTGGCAATATTCTGCTCGGTCATGCGCACATAATTGTCACCAAGAATGGTATTGGCAAATTCTGAATTTTGGCGGGTAGCGAAGTACCCAATTGCGAAGCCAATGATAACGGTGATAAATGAAACCAGCATGTACATTCTGGCTTGGTAGAATATACCCGGTGCGGTTTCAGTGAAAAATGTGGGTATAGACTTCCACTCCGGCCTTTTGCTTTTATGAAGCATAAGGTAAATGGGGGAGAGCAAGTTATTCAGAAACCGACGTATGGCTCGGTTTTTATAAAAAGTACGGGCGTATGCCAGGTCTTCGTTTAATTCAGTGTAAGCGCGTTCCAATTCCGCTGCAGGAAGCGTATTTTCCTTTAAGGAATTTTCGAGTTTTTGCCATTTATCTGCGTTTTCCTCAATAAAACGTGACTCGCGCATACAGATTACAAGAATAGATTTTTTTAACTGAATTTTTAAATGAACTTGAGGATATGACAAGCAAAGTATTAATTTGTGATTCCTCATGGCACAAAAAACAATAGATATCATCACTTCCCAGCAAGTGGTAGTAACCTATGAATTGGCGGGTTTGGGGAGTCGTTTCTTGTCAAACGCAATAGATATTTTTGTAGTTTATTCCTTCAATGCCATTTTGCAGACAGCGCTGCAGCAAGGATTAAGTGATTTGTTTTTGATTCAATCCATAGGTATGGTTTGGTTTTACCACCTGGTTTTTGTGCTTTTCTTCAGGGGCAATACCTTGGGCATGCGTGCCTTAAAGCTGAGTATCGTGAAACCCAGTGGGGGAGAAGTATCGTTCGATGAATTGTTTACGCGTTGGATATTTAGACCCATTGATATCACCTTAACACTAGGTGTATTGGGCTCTTTTCTGATGCTGGGCGCGGATAAGTCACAGCGATTGGGTGATATATTGGCAGGTACGGTGGTGGTGCGGAATAAGCAAACCCTGAGTTTTGAATTTCAAGATATATTAAAATTCCATCAGCAATCCAGTGATACGGTTGTAAAGTATCCTAAAGTGCGCCATTTCTCAGAAGCCGATATGCTCATGGTGAAAAACATACTCCAGAACCAAGCGGGCTATTTTCGGGATGCGCATATCGATGCTATGTATGCTTGTGCTACGCGCATGGCAGAACTGATGCAAGTAGAGGTGCCTGCGGATAAGCAAGGATTTTTGCAGCAACTCATCCAAGATTATGTTGCTATAACACGCTAATTTCTGCGTATTTTTGCAACACATGAAACTGGTAACCTTTAAAAGCAATCACGGACCGGAAACAGGTTTGGTTGTCAATAACAGAATTTATTCTCTCAATTCTATTGATAAAAGCATGCCTGCAGACATGTCCCTATTTCTAAAAAATTGGGACCGCAATAGCGATCATGCGCGCAAAGTGGAATCAGATGTGCTCGCAGGTAAATACATGGAATTGTCCATTGCCTGCGCAGATGAATTGTTGTTGGCTCCCGTGCCCCATCCTACCAGTTGCAGAGATGGTTATGCATTTCGCCAGCACGTTGCAGCAGCAAGACGCAATCGCAATGTACCCATGATTCCAGAATTTGATCAATATCCAATTATGTATTTCACCAACCACAATGCCATTCAAGGCCCGGGTGAAATTTTGTGTATGCCAGATCATTTTGAGAAATTGGATTTTGAATT
>JBEIRK010000089.1:0-11040 GCA_040376005.1 Flavobacteriales bacterium | reverse complement strand
CCTGTGCCGCAACTCATGGTTTCGTCTTCCACACCGCGTTCATAGGTGCGCATTTTTAAACTGCCGTCGGGGAGAAGGTTTACAATATTTACATTGATGCCTTCTTTCCCAAATTCATCATTATAACGTATGCTGCGGGCGAATTCAATCAGGTTTACATCTTCCACATCATGCTCCATAAACTGCACATAATGCGGCGAGCCGGTGTGAATGACCACCAAATCCTGGCTGCGTTTATCCCAGTTGGGAACGTCAATCATGCCTAAAGCCACCCAATTGTCTTGGATTTTGGCCACGTGGGGACCATCTACCGCGATAAATTGCAGATTCCCATTCCCGATACCGAGCTGGTGGGCAAAATGGCTCAAACAACGTCCGCCGTTGCCACACATGGTGCTCAGGTTGCCATCGCTGTTGTAATACACCATTTCGAAGTCGTATTCTGGATGGTTTATAAGCAGCATAAGCCCATCTGCTCCAATTCCAAAATGCCGGTCGCAAAGTTTCTGCACATCCAATACAGGTGTAATTTCACGGGCATCAATAATGATGAAATCGTTGCCAGTACCTTGGTATTTTACAAAGGGAATTCTCACTTTTCTAATGCAGCCAGTACTTGGGTATCTGTTACAGGTTTCACCTTTTGACTGTCGGTGCGGTTAATATTGATTTCGTAATACCTATCGCCCGCTTTAAGGAAATAGCGGTCGCTAAGATTCAGTACTTGAGGATTGTCGTAGGGCAAATTGTACACCATAAGGTCTGCCAAGGTAACTTCGTTCCCACTTCGTTTGTTCACCACCACTTGTGGAATGGCGTCTTCCGTATTTGCAAAACTCAATTTGAATTGTGAAACCGTATTTTGGGTTTTCAATGCTGCAGCGATATCGGCCTTGCTGCGCGCAATGTTGGAGTCAATCATGTACTTAGAATCTACAGGTGATTCATCTTGATCTGCGCTGCTTCCTTCCGTCTTGGAATGACGGGTGCCCAGTTGCTTTGGTGGCATGGACATGGTTTCCGCAGCTGTAGTGCTTAGAATGCGAATGGGAATTACAGGAATGTTCATCGCAATGGCTACTGCTTCATTCTCTTGCAGTTGATTTTCAAAAAAAGCATCCGATGCGGCCGCATTTTCTTCGGTACTTTGGTTTGCATCAGGCACATCTGTCATAGCAATGGTTCCATTGTCTTGTGCGTTGTTGGCATCATCCGTTGCAGCAGGCGAGAGTTTTGGCGCATTGTTGGCAGTGTCGTTCATGGCCATTCCGGTTTCGTTTTTACCCCCTAGGGTTTTGGCGCACCAGAATAAACACAGCGGCCACGAGTATAATGGCTAAGGCTGCTGCTGCAGAGTACCAGGCTTTGTAGCTCACACGCATAACACGTTTTTGGGTCGTGCGCATTTTTATATAGCGTTTCAGTTCTGCGCTGCCGCGTTCTTGAATGCCGCGCACCATGAGCTGTTGCAGCTCCACATCTTTTTTCAAGATGGGGTCATGCTCTAGGGTTTTTAGAAAACTATCCAGTTCTCTGCCTTGCAGTTCACCGCGCAGGTATTTGTCGATGAGTTCGTTTTCGGGGTTAAATGCGTCCATAAATATCCTTTGTTAGCGCAAAAAGTCTGTCATTTTGTACCGGCGTTTCACAATTTCCTCCAGTTTTTTAAAGCACTGGTACTTCTTAGCTTTGGCCGTGTCTGCATTGTTAAACTGCAAACGCTTGGCGATGGTATCCATATCAAAGCCATCGAAGTAAAACATCGTTAGTATGTTGCGACAGGTGTCTCCCAATTCATCCAGTGCTTCATGGATTTTTTTCAAGTCCATCGCGCGGCCTTCATTCGGGGTTTCGCTGTGTGCCTGTGGTGTAATCATTTCCTCGCCCATCATTCTGCTGGATTTCCCAAGTTGTTTCAACCACAAGTTTTTACATACTGCCATGATGTAGGTACTGATTTTGCTCGTGAGCTCAAATCCCGGTTTGCGTGCGTTCTGCCATAACACCACGAGGGCATCTTGCAGCAGGTCTTCAGCGTCTTCCACCACACCGTTGTTTTTGACCACATAGTTTCGTACCATTGCGAAATTGGCATGGTAAAGTTCAACCAGGGTTTCCTGTTCGCCGGCTTGCAGCCGTTCCAGTTGTTTTTGCTCAGTTCCGGACTCAGTTCCAGACATTTCACGGATATTTAATACCTCTTCATCGAAAAAGGTAAATACTAATGTTACAAATTAAAGCAATGACAAGGTTTATTTCGTTTCAATTTCGGAACAACTTTTGAACGAAAGAAAAACATATGGAATCTACAAACTTTAAAAACCGATTTTTAATGCTTGCAGTTGCAGGTGTTCTCGGAGGTGTCGTATCTCTCGGGGGCTATGCTTTGTTGAACCGTTCGGCCGCCAATTCCATTGAAGGAAAACAGAATGCTTCTGCGCAATTGGCGCGGTATGCCAGTCTGAATACGGTGCCAGCGTTTGACTTTGCAGGGGTATCTGCCATCGCAACACCTGCTGTAGTGCACATCAAAACTACAGTAGCAGGCAGCGATCAATCTATGGAACAGGTTGATCCTTTTGATTTTTTTAACAATCCGCACTTTCAAATGCCCTCTCCCGGTCCGCGATCAGGCTCGGGCTCAGGCGTTATTCTTACGGATGACGGCTACATCGTTACCAACAACCACGTGGTTGACGGTGCCTCTAAAATAGAAGTGGTGCTGAATGACAAAAGGACGTATGTGGCAGAATTGGTCGGTACTGACAAAAATACAGATATCGCCGTGCTGCATATTCCTGAGAATGATCTTCCTTTCCTTAAATTAGGCAATAGCGATGATGTAAAAGTTGGGAACTGGGTCGTGGCAGTGGGAAATCCCTTTAACCTCAATAGTACCGTTACCTTGGGTATTGTGAGTGCCTTAGGCCGCAATATTGATTTGATCCGCAGCCGCGGAAATAAATATGCCATTGAGAATTTTATCCAAACCGATGCCGCCATTAACCCAGGAAACTCCGGTGGTGCACTGATCAATGTTGCCGGTGAATTGGTGGGAATCAATACCGCTATCGCTTCTGAAACAGGCTCTTATGCAGGCTATGCCTTCGCAGTGCCCGTGAACTTGGTGAAGAAGGTGGTAAATGACCTCATGCAATATGGCAAAGTGCAGCGCGCTTTGTTGGGCGTAAGTATTCAAGAAATCAACCAACAATTGGCCGATGAGAAATCGCTAGCTGACCTGAAAGGGGTTTATATCGCAGATGTGGCCGATGGGGGCGCTGCTGCCAAAGGCGGAATCAAAGCAGGAGATGTGATATTGAAAATCAATGGCACTGAAGTGAATTCGGGCAGCAAACTGCAAGAGGAAGTGGGTAAAAACAAACCGGGCGATGAAGTTACAGTGAGCCTGCGCAGAAAAGGAGAATTGAAAGAGGTGAAGGTAACCCTGCTCAGTGAAGAAGGCGATACCAAATTAGAAACTGCCGCGCGCGAAACCGATCAGGCCTATTTGGGACTGAAACTGGAGTCTACCTCCCGTGAAGAAAGAACCAAGTTGGGAATGAAAAACGCGGTTCGTGCGGTGGAAGTGGAGAAGGGGGTGTTTAAAGATGCGGGTATGGAAAAAGGGTTTTTAATTACCCATATCAATAATGAGCCTGTGTACAGCGCGCAAGGCGCCATTTCCATGCTGAAAGGCTTGCGAGGTGCTGTTGCTATTGAAGGAAAAACTGCTTCTGGTACCGAAAAAGTGTTGGCGGTGAAATTGCCGGCCAAATCCGAGTAATATTAGGTTTAGTAATGAAAAAGGCTACCGAAACTTCGGTAGCCTTTTTTATTGAACTGCACTGCAAGCAGTATTTGTTTAGTCTACAAAGATGTTGCTGCCCGTATTGAAATTCCAACTGCTGCCATCGTCGTCATCATCCATAAGCGGATTGGCATCAGAGTTTAAGCGTGAGCTAAAGGTTTGTGTGGTGGTTTGCATGATTGGATTGTCATATCCGCCGCCTTCGCTATTCAGGCTCAATCGTTCCTCGGGTTCCAAATCGCGGAACTTAGAGTAGTTGTGAACGAATTTCGCAAAGGCAGAACCTACGGCTCCGTGACGGTTTTTACCAATAATTACTTCTGTAAGACCTTCAACATTTCCGGAATTGAAATTCTCGGCGTTCTTGTCCAACATGCCCATCTTAGAGTAATAATCGTCGCGGTACAAGAACATTACCATGTCCGCATCTTGTTCAATAGAACCCGATTCACGCAAGTCACTCAATTGCGGACGCTTGTTTACACGTTTTTCTACTTCACGACTCAGCTGTGCAAGGGCAATAACAGGAATGCTTAATTCTTTGGCAAGGCCTTTTAATGACCTTGAAATAAATGCAATTTCCTGTTCACGATTTCCCTGTCCGCCTTTGGTTTCATGGCGCAGCAGTTGCAAGTAATCCACTACTACCAAGTCCAAGCCGTGCTGGCTATGCACCCTGCGGCATTTGGCGTTCAGGTCAAAAATATTGAGCTGTGGGGTGTCGTCAATGTAAATCTTAGACTCCAACAAAGTATTGGTTTTGGTATGCAAGCGCAGCCATTCCGATTCATCCAAGTCACTCTTACGCAGCTTGTCGCCAGAAATTTCGGCTTCGCCGCTGATCAAACGATTGACCAGCTGCACATCCGCCATTTCCAGGGAGAAAATCATTACGGATTTTTTGAAATCGACAGCTGCATTGCGCGCCATGCTCAGTGCAAATGCGGTTTTACCCATCGCAGGACGTGCAGCGATGATAATCAAATCTGAAGGTTGGAAGCCGCTGGTAATGCGATCCAAATCGCTAAAGCCAGTGGCTACGCCTGTAATACCGTCGTTATCCTGACCCTTACGTTCTTCAAGGTCTACCATAGCGCGTTTAATCAAGGCGCCGATATCTAGGAAACTTCTTTTGAGACCTGAATTCTTAATGTCATAGAGCTTGCGTTCGCTGTCATCCAACATTTCGAAAGAATCCAAGGAATCATTATAGGCATCTACTGCAATTTCACCCGAAACACGGATGAGCTCGCGTTGTACGAATTTTTGGTTGAGTATACGAGAGTGAAACTCGATGTTGGCGGCACTGGCCACGCGGTTGGTGAGTTGCGCAAGGTAGTAACTGCCACCGGCCAATTCCAATTCATTCGCATTGCGAAGCTGGTTGTTTACCGTCAACAAATCAACCGGAGAGTTGGCGATTAATAATTCCTTTATGGCTTTAAAAATATACTGGTGCTCTGGCACATAAAAGTGCTTTTCAGACAAGATGTCAATAACAGAGTTGATTTTATCTCGTTCCAACATCATAGCACCCAACACGGCCTCTTCTAGCTCGCGTGCATGCGGGGGAATGCGGCCTTGCACATCCGCGGGTGCAATGGCTCTATTTCTTTTGGTATTGCGTTTTTCTGACTGAGGGGCGTCCATACGGACCTTCAAAGTAAGGGGTGAAAATGGCATTGGAGAAAACTTCTGCTCGGATTTAGTTTTAAACATCGTGGAAAAAGTGGTGAATAATTTTTGAGCTTCCCTGCATGAAAATGTGGCAGTCCGAATCTTTTCGGCAAGATTTTCGTTCTATCTTTTCAAGCTTGCAATTCCTTTGCAGTGGACATGCGCAGAAGATGTGTGTTTTTATCAGAGGAGTGGACAATCTAAACATTACATTTGTACAACACAGAATCACTTGAATGGAAGCCAAATTTTCTCCAAGAGTTAAAGAAGTAATTCAGTACAGCCGCGAAGAGGCAATACGCCTAGGCCACGACTATATTGGATGCGAACATTTGCTGCTCGGTATTATCCGTGAAGGGGAGGGCAAAGCCCTACAAACCCTGAAGCTATTGGATATCGATGCACTGCGATTGAAAAAAAGCATTGAGGATAGCATCCGCGCTACCGCAGGCAAAACGGCCAATCTTGGCAATATTCCCCTTACCAAGCAGGCCGAAAAAGCCCTAAAAATCACCTACCTCGAAGCCAAAATATTTAAAACTGACCTCATCGGCACGGAGCATTTGTTGCTCTCAATCCTGCGCGATGAAGACAATATCGCATCTCAGGTATTGAGCCAATTTGGCATTAACTACGATGTGTTTAAAGCGGCGCTGGAAGATGGTGTAGATACCGTAAGAGACGAAATGCCTGGCGATGAGCAAGATACGCCTGAAGATTTTTACCGCGAGGAACAAAAAGCGCAGGAGTCGCGCAAAGCCAAAGGCAAATCCAAAACCCCTGTGTTGGATAATTTTGGCCGCGACCTTACCCGCATCGCGGAAGATGGCAAACTCGATCCCATTGTGGGCCGCGAAAAAGAAATTGAACGTGTGTCTCAAATCCTGAGCCGCCGTAAAAAGAATAACCCTGTTCTCATCGGTGAACCCGGTGTGGGTAAAACCGCCATTGCCGAAGGCTTGGCCCTGCGCATTATTCAGCGCAAGGTGAGCCGCGTGCTCTTCAATAAACGCGTAGTAAGTTTGGATTTGGCTTCTTTGGTGGCCGGTACCAAATACCGCGGCCAGTTTGAAGAACGCATGAAAGCCCTGATGATGGAATTGGAAAAAGCAGATGATGTGATTCTGTTTATTGATGAAATCCACACCATCGTAGGTGCCGGTGGCGCCAGCGGATCTTTGGACGCATCCAATATGTTTAAGCCCGCCTTGGCACGTGGTGAAATCCAGTGCATTGGAGCTACTACGCTAGACGAATACCGCCAGTACATTGAAAAAGACGGTGCCCTAGAACGTCGTTTTCAAATGGTAATGATTGAACCCGCAAGCCCTGAGGAAACGGTGGAAATCTTGCACAATATCAAGGAGAAATACGAAGACCACCACTTGGTGACTTATACTCCAGAAGCCATCAAGGCCTGTGTGGATTTGAGTGTGCGCTACATGAGTGACCGCCATTTGCCAGATAAAGCCATCGATATTTTGGATGAGTCTGGTGCCCGTGTGCATATTACCAATATCCATGTTCCTGCCGATATCGTATCACTGGAAGCGCGTATTGAGGAAATCAAGCACGAGAAAAACAAGGTTGTAAAAAGCCAAAACTTTGAAGAAGCTGCCAAACTGAGAGACAATGAAAAGAAATTGCTCGAAGAATTGGAAACCGCTAAAGCCAAGTGGGAAGCACAAACCCGCGAAGAGAAATTCAATGTTACGGAAGATGATATCGCCGATGTGGTGAGTATGATGACGGGTATTCCTGTAAAACGCATGGCTGAAGACGAAAGCCGCCGTTTGTTGCACATGGCAGATACCCTCAAAAAACGTGTGGTGGGACAAGACAATGCGGTGGAAAAACTCACCCGCACCATTCAGCGCACCCGCGCTGGGTTTAAAGACCCCAACAGACCTATCGGCTCATTCATATTCCTAGGCCCAACAGGCGTAGGTAAAACCGAAATGGCAAAAGCCCTCAGCGAGTTTTTGTTCGACGCGGATGATGCCATGATTCGCATTGATATGAGTGAATACATGGAAAAATTTGCCGTGAGCAGATTGGTAGGTGCCCCTCCAGGTTATGTAGGTTATGAAGAAGGTGGCTTGCTTACCGAAAAGGTGCGCCGCAAACCTTACAGCGTAATTTTGTTTGATGAAGTAGAAAAAGCACACCCAGATGTATTCAACTTGTTGTTGCAAGCCTTAGATGAAGGGCAAATGACAGACAGTCTGGGACGCAAAATCGATTTCAGAAATACGGTGATTATCATGACCTCCAACATTGGTTCACGGCATATAAAAGATTTTGGAACAGGCATGGGCTTTGGCACTGTTACCAAATCGGACAATAAGGAAAAAGAAACCCGCATGGTGATTGAAACCCAGCTGAAGAAATTCTTCTCACCTGAGTTTTTGAACCGTATTGATGATGTTATCGTATTCAACAGCTTGGGCAAGGACGAAATCATGAGCATTCTTGATTTGCGCATGGCCAAAATGTTGAAGCGCATCGAAGATTTGGGCTACAAAGTAAGTTTGACCAAGGCGGCAAAAGAGTTCTTGGGCGACAAAGGCTTTGATCCTGATTTTGGAGCAAGACCTTTGCAGCGCGCCTTGCAGAAATTCTTGGAAGAGCCTTTGGCGGAAGAAATCCTTAAAGGCAACATTAAGGAAGGCGCGGATCTGAAGGTAGACCGCAAGAAAGACGCCGAAGAATTGGTGATTACCCTTACAAAAGCGAAAAAGGAAAAAGAAGCTCCTGAAGGTCAGGACGCGTAAACATAAGATTCCAATAAAAAATCCCGCTGAGGCGGGATTTTTTTATGCTCTTAACGCAGTACCCTGCGGATGAATGTTGTGGGGAATACAAATGACAAAGCCGAAACAAACCATTTGGTTTTTTCTTGAAAATTTATTATATTCGAGTATATTTATTGGAATTTTGTTGGATTGATTATGTACGTTGTTGAAACGCTTTGTTTACTAAGGAATTATGCCAATGGATAGGTGTAACAGATTGTCTTTAATGGCTCCATGCTTCCTACCGTCAAGTATTATGGATGCTTACTCCAGCAACACTATCAACAATCAAGGTCGTTGGATATTTGGATACCCAGGCACCAATTACATTTATGGAACTGCACTATTTACAAAGCAGGAAAAGCAGGCTACCATTAGCAATAACCGCATAGAACGCTACCGTTATGGTATTGAGTACTACCGATTGCCCGTTGGTACTTCTGAACCATTAACACGAATAAAGGAGAACCGTATTCTAGATGGCACCCATGGTCTAGTAGCAAGTTACATTGCCAATCCACTATTAACCACAAGCAATATAAACCGTATTTACAGCGCAGAGATACCTGTTCAAATAACTTGCAACCTATTTGACAATGACAGTTTAAACATATTAGGCTTGGGTAATGTGAGAGATACGGTGTTTGGTCTTAATTTAGGAGGAGGCAATTACAAAAGCGCGGGTAATAAGTTTTCTGGTTCCAGTTATTACGGTTGTTTTTGGGAAGAAATGAGTCCTAAAGGACCTCCAGCGGTTTATAAATTTAAGCAGGCCTCCGGTTATCCGGAAGACCCAATAGTAGGTTCAACTCCAACCTTAAATTTTGACGGTACCACTGGGGCATATACAATTGGAGGATTTTTCGCCACGGTAAATCTTAATTCATGTGTTATGGTAGTAAACCGCAGTGCAAGTTCTTTTTCAACCTCTGAAAATGAAGAATGGAAATTAACGCTGTATCCAAATCCATTTTGTACTGAAATCCAAATTAAGAGTAATAAGGAATTAAAATCGTATACTGCAGTTGATTTAAAGGGCACTGTTATAGCTGCTGGAATGAATGTAGGAACAGTCAACACCCAATTATGGCCTGCTGGTATTTATATTATCCGAATTCAAAATTCTGAAAATGTTGAGAAAGTTGAGAAAATCATCAAAATAGATAATTGAAGAAGTTGTTTTTCATATTATTAGTAGCAATATTAAGCAATACCTTAGGAGCACAAGCTCCTGGGGTATTGCCTTTTGGTTATTTGCAGGGATATGATTTTTCTACTGAGCCTATGACCAAAGTCAAAACCAAAATGAGGGCAAATCAGGCTTTTGATGGGCGATATGCTGGCGTGTCAAATTGCTTATGGAATTGTGATGGCTCATTAAGATATTTTTCAGGAGGTTATAACATATTTAACGGCAAATCAGGGGATACAATTAAAGGAAGTTATCATTATAATTCTGGAGGCGCAGTGGGCTACAATGTTGGTGGTAGCAACAATGAAAATAATTATTTTATTCCCATACCAAATGGTAGAGACTCTGTATATTTTTTCTATACTTACAGAGAATATGCTAAACCTTGGAAATTGGCGTATGCGATTATTGATAACAGTGGAGACAGTGGTAGGGGTCAAGTTGTAAAAAAGGGTATGGTTCTGCAAAATAAGCATTATAACCTACATTATACCCGTCATGCTAATGGGAAGTGGTGGTGGCTCGTTACAGCTTGGAATGAGGATAGTGCAGCTGCTTACCTAATAACGGATACAGGTATTAGCCACAACCCAATATTCTCAAAATGTATCAGCAATATACTTAAATTAAATGTTTTTAGTACAATAACTGAAGGCTATGGTGGTGCATTTCGTTTTAGTCATAATGGTAAATATTTGTTAAGTACTGGAATCGATGAAAACGTAAACCCACTGGGTAATGTGTTATTATATGAATTTGATAATACAAATGGGAAACTTTCAAATCCTAAAGTATTGCTTAAAATGGCTCAGTTTCCAAACCCAGATATGCAAACTTATACTTCAGAATTTAGCCCTAATGATAGTTTCATTTTTGTATCCTCGCTTACCGAAACACCATTAAGACGCCCACCATACCTTTTCCAAATAAATATCTTTTCAAAGCAGGTATATCGCCATATAATAGGATCGTCAACTGAGTATGCTTCGGGAGCTGCACGAACATTGATTACAGCGGCAAATAATAGTTTACTAGGTAATTTTGGCCTTAATAATTATGCTTTTCTCAATATTAAATATCCTAATAAATGGGGAGCAGCTGTTAAAATTGTTAAATGGAATGATTCAAATGGGGCTGATATTGAACAATTCCCCGAACCCATTTACACCTATAAAAATGCGATATGGGAAAGCAACCTCACCTACAATGCCTGCGGTGATAGTGCTAGTTTCACCTACACTGGTGACACGAGCTTCGCTTGGTTAAAATGGCAATTTGGAGATGGGGATTCAATTGTGTTTTATCCGCCATTGAAACCCAAGTTTACTTTCTGGCATAAATATAAAACTGAGGGTAAATACTATGTACGGATGCAGGCGCGGCATTATACATGTAATGGTAATAACTGGTTCGGTGATTCCTTGGAGTTTAAGTTTAATCCGAGCTTGGTGTTTAACACACCTCCACAATATCAACCGTATTGTGACTCTGCAATACTGCAGTGGAAAGATAGTTTGTACAATACCAGAAGTTGGTATTTAAGGTCTATTAAAGGCGCATCGAAT